>NZ_JAUBPW010000096.1:0-20664 GCF_036700965.1 Microcoleus sp. Pol8_D6
GAAGTGATTGCCTCTTTGACTGGATATCCATTCATATTAAATGGGTTATCTGTAGCAAATATTTAGGAAAATGGTATAATAGATACTGGATATTGAGCCGGAGGAATGTTGAGAAGTTATTTTATTAAAAATGAAATGAAATGATTCAATCTTCCTGAGAATTTTCAATAAAGCTCTCAGTGTTAGATTCTGCTCTCTATACGCTCTAATAAGGGATAGAACCATTGGCATTTGTTGCTTAACACTCAATATATTTAATGCTTCCAAACATTCTTTCAGCTCATTTTCTTCTGGAGTCCATGAATAATTATTTGGGCTTCTTATAGAAGCATAGTAATCAGCGTTTTGTTGAAATTCAATTAACAATGAGAAAGCTGCATCGGAATTAGAAATATGTTTTTTTATTTCACCGAATAACTTTTGTTCAGTAGTATCTGCATATTTTGAAAGCCAATGGTGGTGTAAAAATGATGTCATTGCATTTTCTATGCCATAGTCATCAAACTTGTCCAATATGTTGTTCCAGATAATTTTAGCGTTATCTAATGTTTTATTGGAAGACTGAACTTTTTTGAGTAATAGATTCTTCACTAAATCAGGTGTAGTTAGATCTTTACCTCTAGTATTTAGTGTTTCAAAAATTAAGTAAGCATCATCTTCATTATCTAACTGAATAAAAACCAGCTTCAGTGATAGAATTTTATTTCTTATGGTTTTGAGGCGATCTATTATAGCAAGCCTACTTTCCTCCAATAACTCAATTTTGGCATCGTTTTCTTTCCATCCTGGAATAAAGGAAGAAAGCTTTTTGTTTATTAATTCAAAGGCATTTTTAAGTTTCAACTCTTCATGTCCTACTTTACACTTAACCTTTGCTCCTTCAAAGCTTTGGATATGAGCTTGTAAATATGGAAACGAAGTTTCAGAGTTAAGGATAAATTCATTTACATTATCTATAGTTGGTTTTTCAATAAAATTATGAACACCTATGGAGAGGTTTTCGTCACCAAGTATACGAAAAGCATTTCGTATAGCCGCGAGCATTAATGTAATGGTTGTTAATCTCTGTTGACCATCTACTATTCCAAAATTTCGTTTTTTTGTTTTATAAACAACCATTGATCCAATAAAATATTGATCGTGATCTTCAATAACAACATCATCCCAGAAATTGTTGACTTCCTCTTCACTCCAAGAATAAGGTCTTTGAAATCTTGGTATTTGGAAATAACCCATAGAAAAAATTTCTTGAACTTCTTTATCATTTGCCTCAATTTTCATTAGCGTTTTTTCCCTAAATCGCACTACATAATTTAGATGCCACCAGATTTGATATCTACTACACCCCCACTCTACCAGTTTAATAGCACCGGACTTGATATGAGTTGTTAGTTGTCATAACAAATGCCCAATGCCCAATGCCCAATGCCTAATTATCAAATTAAACTACCCGATAAACAAAACTCAGAGTTGCCCAAACATTCACATCCAAAGCCAAATCATCCGTCGATATCCCCACTTTCTGCACCCCCGGAATGCTAGCGGCGTGCAAATCTTCGAGCACCGCCCGCGCCACATTTAAAGGATTCAACAACACTCGAATTGGCAGGGCATCCCTCGTTTGCTGCATTTCGGCTTCTATTGCAGCCAGAGTTTGAGCGAAGGGACTCTCACTAAATATAATCAGAGTTTCCGCAAGTCCGATCGACCCCGATACCGCCCACCCGCTCCCCCCAGCCGCCGGCAGAGTCAAATTCTCCCCAGGAGCGATCGCCCGCGACCTTGCCCCCACAGCGTCTTTGCCCTCAGCGCCGAGCACAGACAGCCGTCCCGCGCTGTCCGAGCCAAACACCGCAAAGTAAACCGGGCGATCACTGTCGTTATACAGTCTGTACCGAACTCGACTGCCTTCTGTCAAACTTAGTATATGAGCGCTGGCGGATTTCTCACTTTCCCCGCTCAGCGGTTCCAGCCGATAATCAGCGCCTGCCCGCACCGGCTCTCGCTGCGCCACGGCCCGCGCTTGGGGTGCAGTAGTTGCCAGCACTGCTCGCACCTTGAGGCGTGAAGACCCCTCATTAGCTGTCAGCCGCAGCAACTTCCCCGCCTGCAGCGCTTTCAACTGCGGAGTCAAGCGCTGCACCGCCACCTTGACTGCTTCTCCCCCATCGCCCTCAGTATCGGGAATCAGCATTTGAGCCAAAGAAAACAAACCGTAACGGCTTTGAGACAAAGCAGGCTCGTGAGGCGAGACTGTTTCGGCTAAAGTCGTTTCCGGGACTCTGCCGAACCGACAGTCAGCCAATTGCTCGCTGCCTACCGCCGAAACTTGCGGCACAGTCGCAAAGGCGCTGGTGGCGTCCACCCGCTCGATGCGTTCCAAACCAGAGTCCAAAGCTACTGTCAAACCGATGTTTCGCGGCAATACCCGAATTTCTTCCCTCACCACTTCGCCGACTCTTAATTGCCCGAAAGTTCGATCGAACCCGTCTACAACTTGGGCTTTAGCAGAGAGGCCCGTGCGTCCCCGCAGCAAAAGCCTCGCGCCCTCGGAGTCATCCACGGCAAACACAGAACCCCCGGAGCACTCCAAAACCGAGGGCGACAAACCCCCCAGCCACAACTGCACAGTTTTGCCTCCGTCTTCCACGGCCGTCACAGCGCCGTCAGATGCAGGGGAATTCAACATTAAATTTGAAAAATTCACCGCCGGCGCGGCTGTTAAATCGTGATTGAGAATTTGCGGTTGCTGCGATAACCCCGCGATTTGCTCGACATTACCTGCAGCGCGACTGAAATTGACACTGAAGCTGCTAGCGGGAGTTGCCCACCACAAAATTTGGGTGAGGGCGTAGGTAAACAAACCTGCGGTAAATCCGCCCCACTCTTGTTCGGCGACGAGTTGGGAATCCGCACCGGCGGCAAGTAAGGTGGCCGCAGGACGAAGATTCTTGCGGGTTCGGAGGTCTTGGGCAAACGTTAATTCTGCGAGGCCCGGCTCGCCGATGGTGGGGCGGGGGCGGGAGCGAATGCGAAAGTTGCCGTTTGTGGGGAAACCCCGATAGTGGTAGCTGGTGTCGAGGATGGCGATCGCATTTTCTGTCGCGAGCGATCGCATCAACAGCAACAGCGTTTCCTCTAAAATATCGTTCACCGCCCGGTTTGCTAACAACGGCAAAACATCATCCGCCGGCACCAAACTGTTTTGGATTTTTCCGGGAGACTCGCCCAAACTGACTCGGCTACCGCAGCCACTAAAGTGAAAAACTACCACGTCACCGGGTTTTGCTTGTTGAGTCAAGTGAGTGATAAAAGCCGTCTCGATATTCTCCCTCGTCGCTTGAGCGTCAGTCAAAGTCAAAATGTCCGACGGCACAAACCCAAACCGATGTATCAGTAGTTCCCGCTGCAATTCCACATCCGTGACACAGCCGTGCAGGGGCGAGTCTGGATATTTGTCAACGCCCACCAACAAAGCCAATTTCCTGGCTGTCGGCTGCGCTAAGGCTTGGAGGTAGCCATCACCCAACGGCAGCCACAGGGCCTCGCTGATGCCGATGGCGGCCAGCACCCGGCCAGCTTGCTGCAAAAATTCCCGCCGCTTGAGTCCCATTTTTAAATAGCTTTGAATTTTAAGTTTTGAATTTTAAGTTAAATTCCCCTCAATAATTTTAGGGGAATTAATTAGATTGTGACTGTTTAGTATGAAGGGAGTTTTTAAGTTTTAACTTTTGAGCTTTAAGTTGAAAATTTCCCATTTAAAACTCAAAACTCAAAATTCAAAACTCTTGAGAATGTCGCCGACACCCAAGTTCAAGATTTAAATCTCGTAATTGAAAATATTCATTGCCTTGGCTAATTCTGCAGCGACTTCCGGCCGGGAAAACTGCGGCGGCGGCAATTTTCCAGCGCGCAGCATTTCCCGAACTTTGGTTCCCGACAAATGCACCCGTTGTTCGGGAGTGCTTGGGCTTGTTTTAGTTGTAGCCATTTGTTCCGTCAGTTTGCAATAGAAAGCGTGCTCGAATTTCATCGGCACAATTCCCAATTCTCCCGGCTCAAATTCATCAAAAATATGTTGGGCATCGTAAGTGCCGTAATAATCGCCAACTCCAGCGTGATCGCGCCCCACGATAAAGTGAGTGCAGCCGTAGTTTTTGCGGATTAAAGCATGAAAAATTGCTTCTCGCGGCCCGGCGTAGCGCATCGCCGCCGGATTAATTGCCAAAATTACGCGATCTTTTGGATAATATTTTTCTAGCAGAATTTCGTAGCAGCGCATCCGCACGTCAGCGGCGATGTCGTCATCCTTAGTCGTCCCGACTAGCGGGTGCAGGAACAAGCCGTCTACTGTTTCTAAGGCGCATTTTTGAATGTATTCGTGTGCCCGGTGGATGGGGTTTCGGGTTTGGAAACCGACTATGGTTTTCCATCCTTTTTCTGTGAACAGCATTCTCGATTTCGCCGGGTCAATTTGGTATTGGGGAAAGCGGACATCTAGTTCGCGTTCCAGCAGCCAAATGTCGCCTGCGAGGTTAACGGGCCCGGATTTGTCTACTACTTGGACGCCCGGGTGTTTGAGGTCATCGGTGCGGTAGACGTTGAGGGCTTCTTCTTCTTTACTGTAGTGATATTTTTCTGCAAGTTCCAAGAGCCCGACAAATTTGCCCGCCGGCGAGTCGAGGCGCACTAAAGTTCCTGCTTTCAGGGGGGCAGCGACTTCTTCTGTTACCGAGAGGGTGATGGGAACCGACCACGGAAGGCCGTTGGAGAGGCGCATTTGTTTAACGACCGATCGATAATCAGCTTCGTTCATGAACCCTTTGAGGGGACTCAGGGCGCCGATGGCGATCATTTGCAGGTCGGAGATTGATCGATCCGACAATTGGACTCGCGGCAGGGACTCTGCTTTGTCGAAAAATTCTTGTCTTTGGTCTAGTGTGGCAATGCGGTGGACCAGGGTGCCGCCGTGAGGGGCAATGCGGTCTGAATGCTGGCTCATGTCGATTTGAAGTTGTGGGTTTTAGCTGCCAGAGTACATAGTATCAAGCGGTGGCTGCAATTCTACATTTTTTAATTGTTCTGGACTTGTGCAGAACGCTGGTTTTGTGGCGCTGTAATTCTTTAACTCTAAACTCGCGCACTCAAAACTCTAAAGTTTCCCTCAAGTCTGGACTTGAAATTCTTCGGGATCTATTCCCCAATTTACCCAGCTAATCGCTTCTTTAGCCGAACCCACTTTTGGCGGCACTCGCAAAACATGAAGGTGTCCCGTACTCGGACAAGTCATCTTTAACAAATAAATTGGCTCTATGTCAATATTATTCTCAATTTTCAACAAAGTATATTCTTGGTAGGGGTAGCCCCCCGTGGCTACCCACTTATCCCATTCTGTTGCTTGCAATTCTTGACAAATTCTCGGATAGCCGATCGCCTGAATCAAAACTCGCCGCACTTCGGCATTATGTTCTGTTAACAGCCATGAAGCTTGCCAAGATTGCGGCGGAACTTGACCGATTATTTCCGGCAGTCGGACGCCACGATAAGAGTATACACTGAAATTGTCAGCAAATTCAACGGCTGGTTGACATAAAGCGTGGAGCAAATATTCGCTATCAAAATGAAGTTGGATCGGGCGATCGCACACAAAGCACTTTTTCTCAAACGGGTAAATCCAGCCACAGTTTTCTACTAAAGATTTAAAGGCTGAGTATAAAGAGCGATCGTACTCCAAATTTAACACGCCAATACAAAAATCCACCCAACTTCCGTGACAGGCTGACAGTTCGGAAACTATGTTGTTATTATGATAAACCTGATCGATTAGGAATCTCTGAAATCTCCCGCCTAACTTCCTTGCTAATTTGACGTAAACTTCGTCTTTAACATGAAGGTGGAGTTGATTGATCAGTTGAGCGTACAGCGGATTATAGAGTTGGCTGTAAATTTGATTTTCCAGTTCCCGGCCGAGTTGACTTCTTAATATATCGTACAATTCATTATGAATTTTGTTTCTGATTTCGCTGGCTATTCCCAGACCAGAATCGCGTATCCTTAGCGGTTCAATTGCTTGCAAAGCTATGTAAGGGCTGTCACAGAAAATAATTTCCGGTTCAGGACAGCCGATGATGTTGTAGGCGGTGTTGATGGCCGCTGTAGCTTGCGGGCGATCGAGTGGTTCTATCGAAAGTCCAATTTGTCGCCACTTCTCGCGATAGATCGGAATTAGCGCTATTTGTTCTGGAGTAATTGCGATCATTTGTACAGCTAGATTATTTAAGTGGCGGTCAAACTTTTTTGCTCTCGCATCCGGCAAAAAAATATCATTAATTTTGTAATAACAACATAATTTTACCTACCTATTTTATTAGAGTCGTTAAATTATTTGTATGAATTAACAATTGTTTGCAAAACACCTAAAATCATAGGAACATTATCAAGACAATAAACATCAGCATCAATAATTAAATTATTTCCATCTAATTTAAGAAACCGCCAGACAACGCCAGTAGTTACGCAGCCATATACTGCAGGTATCGAATTGTGTTCGCGTTCGTTAAATAGCTGAGCAGCTACCATTTGTGCTGCACACTGCGGCAGACAAGATTCTATTTCTGGGCCTTTCGTTTCTCTCAATGCAAAAACCGGAACTTTAATTTCAAAATCAAACGGCACGGAAGACAAAAGAAAGTCGCATTCCCCATTCAATCCCTGCTCAACATCTACATCAAACGACCAACCAGAAAAAATAGAAAATTGTCTGTTGTTCCTTTCTCTAAATTCTAACATAAGAGGAGAAATAATCCGTTCCGAACGTTCTTTGGCAGTTGTAACAGCAGTGTGAGAACTAATTTCGAGGGTTCTCCAAAACCATTCTGAGGGTTCTACAGGAACAACCTTGGCACTCCAAATAGGACTGAGTGACGGTTCCAATCCAAATCGATCTTTTAATTGTTGGAAAGTAAAGGATTTGTAAGACATATTTCTCAGATAAGTCGCTGAAACTCTAGATTACTGGGAGAGAGAAAGCGAATTGACCGACGCTAAACTCGTTTGTATACAAGACTTACGCCTTAGAAACCCGGTTTCTGGGAGAAATCGTGGTTTTGTAGAGAAATATCTAGGAAGAAACCGGGTTCTCACCGCGTAAGTCCTAATATAGCAACCCTTGCAGAAGTGGTAAACCTCTCTTTTCTTCCTTCTTTCCTCTTCTTTCTATCGCCCGATCACTCAATCCTTCTGCCCTCTTTATTGTTTCTTTTTTTTCTATCCGTTACATCCGTTACATAATCCGTTGCCGAACTTCCTTCTTCCTTCTAAACATTTAACCACTCAAGGAGTACCCTGGGCGCCGGCAACAAAATCATTAACAAAAGCCCGATCGCCACCAACCCCAAAAAATCCCGCCGATTATCCAATTCACTGACATCATTCAACGCCGGTTCGTCGTTTAGTGGCGTGAAAAACAAAATAATTGCCCACAGCAGCAAACCCTGTTCCAAAAAAGAAAGCAGCAGCATACAAAGTCTAGCAACTTGCCCGATCGCCATACTCGCTCGCTGGCCGAACATCGCGTGCACGATGTGCCCGCCGTCGAGTTGTCCCACTGGCATCAAATTAAACGCCGTCACGATCAAACCCAAATAACCCGCCACCGCTACCGGATGCAAATCGATCGCAGTTTCCGCATTCAAAGCGCCACCCAAGGTTAACTTGCTCAACAAAGTCATCAGCAGCGAAACACTGGGTTTGAAAGAGTCAAAATTTAACATTCCCGACTTGTCAGACAGCGGTACAATAGTCGAATGATTCAAACCCCAAATTAATAATGGCACTGTCACCACTAAACCCGCAAGGGGGCCGGCAATGCTAACATCAAATAAAGCTCGGCGGTTGGGAATTGGACTCCGTATTTGAATGAATGCCCCAAAAGTTCCCAAGAAAAAAGGAATCGGGATAAAATAAGGCAAAGTCGTGCGAATTTTGTAGAATCGGGCAGCTAAATAGTGGCCGGATTCGTGAATGGCTAAAATTGTAATTAGAGCCAGTGAGTAAGACAAACCCTGGAGCAACATTGATGAGTTGGACTGCAAAGCTTGTTCAGTAACTCCGGCAATTCGCGCCCCGACAAGCGTAGTCGTAAACACCGTGATCAGCAGCAAAGCTAATGCAAAAAATGGCCGAGTTACAGATTCGGTTTTGACCGGAGTTTCCCCTGATTGGTGGCTGGGATTGGGAACTATAGCAAAAAAAGGTTGACCGCTCAAGCTGTTTTGAAATACTACCAAAAAGCGATCGCCAAAAAGCCTCTCCACATTCTCCCGAATTGTTTGATAAGCAGCCTCCGGGTTGGTTCGCAACTGTCCGCGACAAATTACAGCCTGCGGCCGAAATTCCAAATCTCGCAAAAAGTAAATGGACCAAGGAAAACAATCGCGCAAACTCGCTTCTTCCGCTGCATCTATCGGGCGCACGGGGGGTTTTGGCTTTACAGGTTCAGTCGCAGAGTTTGCTAGCTGCTCTGCTGTTTCGGCGGTAATTTTCTTGCGCCCCAACTGTACCAAAAACCAATACAAAAAAGGACAAACCAGAAAAGGTATAATTACCAACTCCGGCGGTACAGTTTTGCTGGTACCGTAAACTAAAATCCAACCACTCCAAATCAGCGCGGGCGCCATCATTACCAGCCACAACAGCCATATCGGAGTTCTGGTGATGCGGCTGGTGCCGTTCTGCAACAAGTAGTACGATATCAGCCCCAATACGAACAACCATAGTAAAAAGAACATAATATTTATCCCATTCCCTTCTGAAATACTTCCTTGAAACAACAGAGTTTAGTCTCCAAACAACCCAGGCCCGTACTCGACAATATCCTGGCTTTCCCGCCTAACCGGGATACCCTGGGTGCAACAGCCTATTTCATTGTAGAAAACCAAACTAACATCCTGGTGGATTGTCCCGCTTGGGATGAGATTAACCAAACATTTTTGCGGGAACACGGCGGCGTGCGACTGCTGTTTCTCACCCACCGTGGCGCTATCGCCAAGGCGCGGGAGATTCAGGAAGCCACGGGCTGCGAGATCCTGATTCAAGAGCAGGAAGCTTATTTACTGCCGGGTTTGAAGGTGACAGTTTTTGAGCGACAATTTGTTGTGAGCGATCGAATGAAAGCATTTTGGACTCCTGGCCATTCTCCTGGTTCCTCTTGCCTTTATCATAATGGCAGCGGTGGAGTGCTGTTTTCGGGTAGGCACTTGCTCCCCAACCGAGAAGCCGCCCCAGTACCGCTGTGGACGCCAAAAACTTTTCACTGGCCCAGGCAAATTAACAGCGTGAAGTCAATTATCGATCGATTTTCGCCAGAAACTTTACAGTATATTTGTCCCGGTGCAAATACTGGTTTTTTGCGGGGAAAAGGATCGATCGATCGAGCTTTTGAGCAATTAGCCAATCTGGATTTAGCTGTTTGTTTGCAGTCAAAACCTGAACCCTAAATGTATGCTACAACATCAAAAAATGAGCTGACGCGCTAATTATAGCGGTAAGGTGCGCCTAGCGCACCCTACATTATTCTTCAGTCTCTTAGAGATGAATTTCGTTGGTGAAGTAGCGGTTGAAACCGCCGATTCTTACCTTGGAAAAAACTGTGGAAAAAACCGAAAAACAAAAAATGCTCGCCGGTGAATTGTATTTAGCTGCTGATGAGCAACTAATTTTAGATCGTCAGCGAGCTCGCCGCCTCGCCAGAACTTACAATTCTACCCGCGAAGACGAACCAGACAAACGGTTAGAAATTCTCGCAGAATGGTTCGGTGCAGTTGGGCCAAAAGTTGAAATCGAGCCACCTTTCTACTGCGACTATGGCAGCAATATTTATGCGGGAAACGGATTGTACATGAATTTTGGTTGCGTGATTCTCGACTGCAATCGAGTTAACATTGGCGAAAATTTACTGTGCGGGCCCAACGTACAAATTTACACCGCTCTTCACCCCACAGACCCGGAAATAAGGCTTTCTGGCCAAGAACTCGCCGCTGAAATTAATATTGGCAATAATGTTTGGATTGGCGGCGGCAGTATTATTTGTCCAGGAGTCACTATTGGCGACAATAGCACGATCGGCGCAGGCAGTGTTGTTGTCAAAGATATTCCCGCAAACGTCGTGGCGGCGGGGAATCCTTGCCGAATCATCCGGCATCTACCATGATGTGGTATGATCGACACACTCGTGCGATCGGCTCCTTGGAGCTTAACCCAAAAATTTTAGGTATTAGAACAGGCGGTTTGAGATTTTTCACGTAAAATCCCCAAAAAAAACCGTGCAATAAATTTCAAATCTCAAATCTCAAATCGCTTAATATCAAATCCGTTAGCATCGGAATAGTAAATTCGAGTTGACTGTTGACAGTGAACAGTCAACATCATTCCGGTGTAACCGGAAATGATATAATTTCTTGTTCCCGGTTTCCACACTACCAAGCTTTTCTTATGACGACTGCAACAGTTTATCCCAACGCTCCCGATCTCTGCACCGACGACTACATAGCAGTCGGTGTAGCTACCTGCTTCATCAAAGAAGAAGGCGAAGTTTTTGAAGTGCAAGTAATCGAAGCTATTCCCTCAGCAGCTTTGGAAGCAATTTTGAAGGGAATTCCCACATCTTATTTAATGATTTGCGGGACGACTTTGGGAGCAGTGCTCGACGGCGAAACACCCAAAATGTTGCCAGAATTCCCGACCTCAGCTCAGTTTAGCGAAGAATTTGCCTTTCGGGCGATCGCTGCTGCCCGCACTTACAAAATCCGCCCCCAAGCTCAACTTCACATTCCCTTGGGAACAGTTCGCAACGACTTTACTTATTCCTTAGAACGCAAAAGAGTGCTCAACTCCGAGCGCGTCATTCGCACGGAAGACAATGTGAAACAGCACGAACACACTCACAAGGTTCTTTAAACAAATCCCGCAACTGGGGCAATTTAACAGTGCCTCAGCCAGCGGATGCACCGAAAATACTTTTGATTGTTGAGATATAAATTAAAAATTTAACAAGTTTTTCCTTCATTAAGCTGTTACGCATTTAAATTGGAAATTGGGGACAGGCTAGAAGCCCGTCCCACAACAGTTTTATTTATTTTTGACACACAGTTTAAATGTATAACAGCTTAATAATGAACGAAAAACTTTTAATATTTCGTTATTAAGCAATACTGCGGACAGTTTTTGATTGCCAACAGTATAATAAGGGTTTCAAGACAATTCAGAAATAGAACTATCAACGGAATATCTAAGGTTTCAGAGTAGGAAATAAAAGCAGTCTGGACTATTGATTAAGACACACACCAAACATCTCAACCTAAAAAGTCTACTGCTCACATCACCTAAATAACATCAATTATTAACGACTGTAAAAAAGAATTAAGTAGTTGATGATTTTTTTTAATTGCTCAAAAATGTGGTATGATATTATTCCTGTTTAACAAAGTGATATCAAATCGGTAGCCTCGGAATTAATATTACCCACCGCTTTCGACACGGCAGTGCCGTGTCCCTACAATTAATCTGGGTATGGAAACGGCACTGCCGTGTCCTTTAGATCATAAGGAGTGCAACCGGAAACGATAGGAGCCGCTCGGCGGGAAAAAATTAAAAAATCCCCGCAATTATTGAATGCTAGTAGGTAGTTTAAGACTACTGGCAGGCGGGCGAGTATATCGTAGGTGAGCTAAGGATTTCAATCTCACAAATTGGTCAAACCATGCGAAGCTTTGCGAGAGTAAAGTGGTTGAAATTAACTCGACTATTGCCAGCAGAATTAAAGAGCAAATACCATCTTGGGTATCAAACTGCGCTCTTAATTTTGGGGGTAACAATTCTGGCAGCTAGCATCACTGGTTGTATTAGCTATCAAAGCGTTCGCCGCTTGATTATCACCAAAAGCGAGCGAAATGCTTTGTTAGAAGTTAGGGATCGCGCCAACAAGATCGATCGCTGGCTGGGCACGAGAAAGGCTGAGCTCGAAATCCTCGCCAATACTACTCCCGTTCGTTCGATGAATTGGTCCGTGGCAGCGCCTTATTTAAAATCGGAAGTAAATCGACTACAAAAATTCCAATACTTCGCATTAATTGATCGCGACGGTTCTTATTTCACCACAAAAGTCGGCAAAGCGTTGATTAATGTGAGTGATCGCCCCCACTTCAAAAAGGCAATGGCTGGGGAAGTTTATGTTTCCGATCCTACCATTTCTCGCACCATCAAAAAACAAAGGATTGTTCCCATTTCGGCTCCGGTGTGGTCAAATTCGGCAAATTCTATTGATAAAACAGCACAAAAGCCGATTGGAGTAATGAACGGAGTCATTAGCATCGACCGAATTGCCCAAGTAGTAAGAAAGCTGGAATATGACCCCGGAACTTACGCTTTTGTTCTCAATTCTCAAGGAGTGCCGATTGTGCATCCCGACGCTCGATTAATCGGAAATATCGACAATTCGGCTCCCAGTCTTTTAGAGTCCGCAGATGCTAATTTGGCAAATGTAGCCCGGGAGATGGTGTATCAAAAAACGGGCATTGTGCTGACTCAAATCAACGACGCCAGAGTTTATGTTGCCTATCTTCCTTTAGAACAAGCTGAATGGTCTATCGCCCTCGTAATTCCCCGCGACAATCTCGAAAAAGAACTTTTTCCTTTCAAGATACTAGCAGTAACCGTCGGCGTACTTGCCACCGCAGCTATTCTCGCAGCAATTGTGGCCCTCAAGCTGTTTGCCCTAAATTGCATTCGCAGTCGCACAGAAGGCCTTCTCCACCGCTTGACCGGCCGCATTCGCGCTTCCTTGCACCTCGATCGCATCCTCCAAACTACAGTAGACGAACTCGGTACTTTACTAAAGCTCGATCGAGCAATTTTCGCATGGTACGACCCCCGACAAGATACTTTAGAATTTGGCTGGGAATATTGCCGGGAAGGTTTGCCAACGCGCTTGGGAATCTTTGGTGTTGCAGGAGGGCCCTCTGGAGATTTAGCTGCACGGCTTCACCGCTGCGAAACGATACTGCTACATAAAACGGCCGCCCCTGATGCCACAGCGTCTGAGGAACACGCCCATATCGAACTCACAAATAGTCACTACGCAGCGGTACCCGTACTAACTCAGAATCATCGGCTGGGATATCTGTTCGCCTGTGCAAACCGTCGGTTTGCAACTCCCGACGAGGTGGAAGTTTTGGAAGCAATTGCCGACTCGCTGGCGATCGCAATTTCCCAATCCCAACTCCACGGGCAAATTCAAGAAGAACTCAAACTTTTGGAAGAAGTATTAGCCAAACTCAGAATCACCGAAGAGCATTTAGTACAAAGCGAAAAAATTACAATGGTGGGTCAACTAGCCGCCGAAGTTGCCCAGGAAATTAATAACCCGATTAACTTTATTTACGGCCGCCTGATTCACCTCAACGATTATATCAAAGATTTGCTCCATATAATTCACCTCTATCGAGAACAATATCCAGAACCTGTGCCACGAATTGCCAAAAAAATAGAGACTTGCGACCTAGATTTTATCAGCCAAGAGTTGCCGCAAATCCTCAATTTTTTGAAAATAGGAGCCGATGGCATTCGCCAGATAGTCCTGGCTTTGAGGAAATTTTCACTTCCTGACGAAGCCAACAAAGAACACGCCAACGTTAATGAGAGCATCGACAATATTTTGCTGTTGCTGGCTCACAGACTGGAGCAAAAAATATTAGTAGTCAAGGAATACCACAACCTGCCGCCAACTTTGTGTTATCCCGCTCAACTGAGTCAGGTATTCGCGAGTCTGATCTGCCATGCTATAGATGCAGTTAAAAGTATTGAAAACTCTGCTCAAATTATTACAATCAAAACCGATATTTTCGAGGATGATACAGGCAGGTTTATTGTTGTATCTATCGCCCACAATGGCTCTATAATTCCGCCGGAAATTCAACCCAGAATGTTTGAGCAGTTTTCCCCTACTAAATCATTTAAAAATTTTACAGGGTTGGATCTGTCGGTGTGCTATAAAATTATTGTAGAATTGCACAGCGGCAGGCTGACAGTTGAATCTCCGGTTCAATCTCAAATTAAATCTCAAACTGGGGGGGGTGCTGAGTTTAGGGTAAAATTGCCGATCGTTTGATCTCGCATTTTGCCGCCTGGGAAACCCGTCGCAAATCTTGCTAGCAAGCGGCGCGCAAAGCTGAATTTCGGTTGGTAGTGAGGACTTGAGTCGTGATAAAACAGAGGGCTGAAGTCCTCACTAAAAAGCTAACGATCATTGGTTAAGCCAAATTGCTATGATAGGATTAGGGAAATAATAAAGGTGCAACCACAGCAAACAACCAGCCCCCCATTACCAAGACTTCCGCAACAATTAATAAAATATTTCTGTTCATTTTCAAATTAAGCATTTTGACATTAAGATCGATCGACCAAAGAGCGAATTTTATTCCACCAAGCCGCCGGCGAATCTTCCGAGCGATAGGCGGCATCAAACATCGACAAAATTAGCGGCAAACCCCCCACCTTCGCACTCATCAACAAGTGCATTGCCAGACAAAATACCAATACCACCCAACCCGAAGCGTGTAAATAATACCAAACCTGCGTCAATTCCCCAGCCGGCAACCATTCTTCCTTAACCATACTGCCAGAAGCGAGCGAAAAAGTCAGTGCCAGCAACATCAACGTATTCACAATCCGGTGCAAACTGTACCACCAAATCGGTTTTCCCAACTGCGTTAGTTTGCCAAAAGAATCGGGCTGCACCAAGCGTTTTTGACCTGCGTGAAAACTGTACAATGCAAAAGTCGGCATTATTCCTAACAGCAACATCTTGCCAAAAGTGCCGTGAATCCCGATAATATCTGCAATCTCAGGCACGGGGACTTTGCCAAACCGCCCATCGTAGGTGTTGTAAACCAGAAATGCGCTCAAAATTGCTAAAAGGGCGATCGCAGCGTTAACCCCATGCAGTAATCTCAGCAGCAATGGCTGGTAGGGTCTAGATGGCGCCATAGTCGATTCTGCTACTTCATAAATAATCTTTTACACAATACAGCTAAGCGCTGATTTTTTCAACCCTCGCCAATTGTGAAATAAATGTGAGTCAAAAATGAATAGATTATGATAATAACGCACTTTTATCAAAATTTAGTGTAAACTAAAACGGTCAAGATGAACACTTTATTTATAGCATATAACACCTTACAAAAATGGATGCAGCCACTACCATATTACTTTCGTTGGGACTAGCAGCAGATGCTTTTGCGGTTGCTGTTTCTAGCGGCTTAGCAATCAAACACATGAAGGTCAATAAAGCTTTAAAAATTGCCTTGTTTTTCGGAGGTTTTCAAGCTTTAATGCCCGTAATAGGATGGTTGATAGGTCTTAGCTTTAGTTTTTTGATAACACCGATCGACCATTGGATCGCTTTTGGGCTTTTGAGTTTCATTGGCGGGAGAATGATTTATGAATCGCTGCAAAGCGAAGAATGCGAGAAAAAGTTCAATCCCTTAGATACAGGGACTTTGATAACGCTATCGGTGGCGACGAGTATCGATGCTCTCGCGGTTGGCCTCGGATTTGCTGTCCTGAAAGATTCTATTGCTCCTGCGGTGACTGCGATCGGATTTATTACTTTCTTTTTAGCCTTTGCAGGCGTGTTGATCGGGCACAAGTGCGGCAACTTGTTTGCAAATAAAATTGAGATATTGGGCGGAGCAATTTTGATTTTTATTGGCAGCAGAATCTTGTTTCTGCACTTGACAGAGGTGCCATTAGTTATCGGCAATTAGTAATGAGTCAGTAGTCATTAGTCGAACAGTGACATCAAAGTCTCTAGTGACTCCAATTCCCAATTCCCAAAAAATGCTATAACAGCAATATTGTGTTAAAGGATAAAATTTTCGTGCTGAAACTTTACGGCGCAGCCCGCAGCAGGGCCTCAATTGTCAAGTGGTATCTAGAAGAAATAGGAGTTCCCTACGAATTCGTCACCCTAGATATGCAAGCAGGGGCACACTTGCAGCCAGAGTATCTCGAAATTAACCCGATCGGCAAAGTACCCGCGATCGCCGACGGAGATTTTAAACTTTGGGAATCCGGCGCAATTCTGCTGTATTTAGCTCAAAAATATGGTAAAATGCCAGACACTTTGGAGCAGCAAGCTCAAATCGTGCAGTGGGTCACGTTTGCTAACGCCACCCTGGGGCCGGGAATATTTACAGAAGCAAGTCGCGATCGCGAAACTCCCAAGTTGTTAAAACCGTTAAATGAAATCTTCGAGAAACAGCCGTTTTTAATGGGTAATGAATTTGGCGTAGCCGACGCAGCAGTCGGATCAATGTTGGCCTACATTCCGATGATGCTAAAACTAGACCTCAGTGCTTATCCGGCTGTTGTAGATTACATCAAGCGGATCACAGAAAGACCGGCATTCAAAAGTGCGATCGGCGGTAGCTGAAGGCAGAAAGAACAACGAAACAAAACTTAATAGCTAAAAGCAGGGGCAATTTGTGAATTGCCCCTGCTTTTGATGAAATCAAACTTATCTAAATCCGACAGCCGCCTGCCAAACAAAAGCCAGCAGCAAGAAAAATACGGGAATGACCGGCAAAACATTAACCAAAGGCTCAAAAATCGAATAAGCTTCGGGCAGTTTTGCTAAGAGTAATGCAGCTTCCATGAATCAACCTACCTATCCAACACAATTTTCATAATTGTCGCATATCTTCACCCAAGGCAATCATGATTGATCGACTCTCGGTGCCAGCCAGTAGGCAAACTCTTCAGTAAATCGATCGGCCAAAATCGCCTCCCGCATCCTCCCCGTAAAGCGAATCAACTCCGTCACATTGTGAAGCGCCAGCAAAGTATACCCCAGCACTTCGTTAGCCCGCGCCAAATGGGCCAAATAAGCCCGACTGAATTTTTGGCAGGTATAACAAGGACAAGACTCATCCAGCGGCGCAAAATCCTCCCGGAACCGAGCATTTTTCAAATTCCAGCGTTCCCCACCAACAAAAGCCGTCCCGTGGCGGGCCAGCCGAGTTGGAATCACGCAGTCAAACATATCTACGCCACTCGCCACCGCCAGCGCCATTTCCCGATAAGTCCCAATCCCCATCAAATAACGCGGTTTATTTGCCGGCAACAGAGGCGCAGTCACCTTCACAATTTCTGCGATCAAATCCCCCGATTCCCCCACACTAACCCCGCCGATGGCGTAGCCTGGTAAATCTAAATCTACCAACTGGTTCGCCGCGCGCGATCGCAAATCGGGGAAAACGCCCCCCTGCACAATTCCAAACAAAGCTTGATCCGGGCGCGAGTGAGCTTGAATGCAGCGTTGCAGCCAGCGGTAAGTGCGATTTGTGGCAGCCTCCACCTCCTCCCGCGTAGCGGGGTAAGGGGGACACTCGTCAAAGGCCATAATCACATCGGCGCCCAACTCATTCTGAATTTCGATCGATCGTTCCGGCGTCAAATTAATCATGCGGCCATCGCGGGGAGAGCGAAAAGTCACCCCATCATCAGTAATCTTCCGCATTTGGCTCAAGCTAAACACCTGAAAGCCACCCGAATCCGTCAGCATCGGGCCCGGCCAAGCCATAAATTTGTGCAATCCGCCCGCGCCTGCGACAATTGCTTCCCCCGGCTGCAAATGCAAGTGATAAGTATTTGCCAAAACCATTTGAGAACCCGCCGCCTCAAGATGTGCCGGGGTCAAAGTTTTGACATTAGCCAGCGTCCCTACCGGCATAAATTTAGGCGTTTCCACCACACCGTGGGGAGTGGTAAAAACCCCTGCACGGGCTTGGGTATGGCTGCAATTAGCCTGACATTTAAAAGTAAATCTCGCGTTGTCTTCAGTCATTAGTCCCCGACGATCGTTAACCGCTACTCGGCCGTCCGTGTTATCTAATCTATTGTTGATGACATCGCGACAAAAAACTCATGACCCCGCCCAAAAACGGATACAAGTTTCCGACAATCGTCGTGGAGGGCAAAAAATTTTAGACCTTAGTTCTAACTCCCAGATTCAATGCTGCAAGTAAATCTAAAATCTAAAATCTAAAATCTAAAATCGACTGACTGACGATTAAAACGGGGAATCATCGTCGTCCAATTGCAGATCCCAGTTGCCTGAGAGTACCTGATCGACAACCGCATCCAAAGCGGCAGCATTTAAATTCCGGGCAAATTGCTCTTGCAAAGGATTGGAGAGGGGAATTAACCGCAACTGCCGTCCATCTTGAATCAGGTCAAAATAAGCACCATCTTCAGGGGACTGTTTCAGTTCCAGGTAATCAAAACTATACACGTTCAAATAAAGCGCATGGTTGGCAATCAGGGTCGAACGGTGGGGGTTGGCGAAGACTTCGAGCACATAACCTTCCCCTTCGCTATAAATCTGGCCATCTTGGATGTGAAGGTAGCGGACACGTCCTAAATCAAACAGCAATCTTTTGATATCGCGTTTGTTGACGACAATCCCTGTATCGATGATGCAAGGAGCAACTACCCTGTTATTCAATTGATCGTGACTCATGTAGTAAAAGCCTCTGTTGTAGTATTTTCCCGTCTTGAACATCAGGGAGTTAGCTAGAATTCTTGGGAAGGGAAACGCGGATCTTGAGTTTAGTCATTTTAGATAGGGAGCTTTGGGATCGCTGCCGACAGAGGTTTTCCGGGGAAAAGAGCGGGCGACAGGAGGAATGCTCGATCCAAAAAACTAGGGTGTTACAGTCCAATTCTGGCACACGCTAATCGATTGACAACTGCATACCAGATGAAAAATTTTCTATCTTATGGTGCATGATAAATGGGTTCGCTCTACGATCGACTTTTTCCGGAATCAAGGCGCTGCCATAGCAGCCGCAGTCGCTTTTTATACTTGTTTGCCGGTACCGGTGTCTTGGACTTTGGAGTTTCGGGGCATTGCCCGCTTGGCACCGGCGATCGGGCTTTTGATTGGGGGGATGCTGGGACTGGGGGATGTTGGGTTGCAGTTGTTGGGAATGCCTGCTCTGACTCGATCGGCCTTGGTGGTAGTCTTGGGCATCGCCGTGACTGGCGGGCTGCACCTAGACGGCGCAATGGACGCGGCGGACGGGCTGGCTGTACCCGACCCCGTGCGTCGGCTGGAAGTCATGCGGGACAGCGTTACAGGAGCCTTTGGGGCAATGGCTGCGATCGCGATCGTGCTGCTGAAAACTGCCGCTCTCTCGGACTTGAATAACTATCGGTGGCTGGCTTTGATGGGTGTCGCAGGTTGGGGGAGGTGGGCCCAACTGGTGGCGATCGCCCGCTATCCCTATCTCCGGGCAGAGGGTAAGGGAGCTTTTCACAAAGAATCTATTTATTCTCCTTTTGATTTTATACCAGGAGTGCTGTTGCTGCTGAGTTTGAGCGTGGTGCAAGTTGTCTTGGAGGGCGATCGGTGGCTGTTGGCGGTGGGGATGGCTTTGGGGGGAAGTGCGATCGGCATTTTTGCCGGAGCCTGGTTTAACCACCGTTTGGGCGGCCACACGGGCGATACTTACGGTGCTGTAGTCGAGTGGACGGAGGCTTTGTTGCTGTGTCTTTTGGCGGCTTTGGAAGGTTAAATTGTTTCTGAGTTAACCGCACCATTCTGCATCATCCAAACGAAAAAGCTGAGGATTTGCTCCACAGGGGGCAGAGGATAGACGGATAAGTCGATCATCACAGTTTGATTTTCGAGTTTGATAAATTGCCATTGAATGCCATTACTCACGCTCCCATAGATGATGGGGATGTTTTTTTCTTTGGCTTGATTGAAGCGTTGAGCGGCAACCATTTCGGCAATACACTGACCCAATCCGCTTTTGAGGTCGGTCTTTTTAGCTTCGACAATTACAACGGCGGGGGCTTCAATTTCTAGGATTTCGGACGATCGCGTCAGTAGAAAATCAAACACTCCATTCAGTCCGACAGCTTCGTCGATGGTGAAATCTTCGCCGGAAAAAAGGCTAATTTGGCGATCGAGAATCCGCCTCACTTCCAGCAGTACGGGATAGATGATTCCTTCCGATCGCGCTTTTTCACTTCCCGATGTAGCGACGATGGGGAGGCTATCTTTGAGAGTACCGCTGAGAATGTCTGAAGGTGCGATCGGGCTTAGCGGCGGTATAAAGCGATCTCCCTCTTGGACTGTGAGAGCGAAAGCTTGTTTCGCTTTGGCGATCGTAGTAAATTGACTGTATGGCATAATTTTTTCTAGTTGACCTTTATAGGTTTTGTTTCGCTATTAATTACTGTAAATGATATTAATCGTGGCTACAATTCTCCTCGAACGGTACGGTGTTGCAAGGGAAATAAGTCTTCGAGTTGAGTGACAGATTATTGGTCGGGTTGTCCAGTTTTTCGAGTACATTGCGAATCGAAACTCTACCCAACAAAAACTGGCGTTGCTGATTTACGGTATGAAGGGCTAAATATGCAAGTCATAAAAACCACTATCTACAAAATTTAATTAAACTTAACTATTGTTTTTGAAGCTTTTACCTATGGTTCAAGCATTATTTTCAACCAATTTAACAAACTGTAGTTTAGACTAAAGAATGAGCGCAGCTAAAAGTAGCCACCTTTGAATCTCAGGCAAGCTGTTGCTCAAAA
>NZ_JAUBPW010000097.1:0-20629 GCF_036700965.1 Microcoleus sp. Pol8_D6
CGCTTTTACCAACAAGGTATGCGGGCTGCAACCCTGATTCGGTCTATCTCTTAGGCATCTTTGTCACCCCCCCAGGGTATAATCTTAGTGAGTTTTGAGGAAAGCCGCCATGTTAGATTACAAATTCCCCAGGCACTGGCCCTCCGCCGATGAACTACCAGACTCTGATGAAACGCCTGTGGATAACGAACTGCAAGAACTAATACCAGGATTGCTAAAAGCAATATTGCTCATACTTTGGGCAGAACGCATGGATTGGTTTTTTGGCATAGATATGGGTATTTATCATCACCCGGATAAACCTGCCATTGTGCCCGATGCTTTCTTGAGTTTAGGTGTAGAAAGGTTTTATGATGAAGAATTGCGTCCCAGTTACGTGCTGTGGGATGAAAATGTTCTGCCTACTTTTGTGCTAGAAGTAGTTTCTCCAACTTATCGCAAGGAATACAGCACAAAGTTGGAGGAATATCAAGCTTTAGGCGTACTTTATTACGTCATTTATTCTTCCCGCCGCCGTCGTAAACCCCGTTTAGAAGTACACAAGTTAGTCAACGGAAAGTATGAATTACAGCCAGGACATCCAGTTTGGATGCCTGAAATTGGTTTAGGGATTGGTTGTGAAAAAGGAAGTTATTCTGGGGTGACAAGGGAGTGGTTGTATTGGTATGATGCCGATGGAAAACGTTATCTGACTCCTGAAGAACAGGTAAAAGAATCCAGGCAGCGCGCCCAACAGGAATCGCAGCGCGCCCAACAGGAAGCCCAGCGCGCCGATCGACTGGCTGAACGTTCCGATCGACTAGCTCAGCGATTGCGGGAGTTGGGGATAGATCCTGATAATCTGACCTGATGGCAATCAAGAGTACAACACAGAGATACTCTTGAGGCTCAAAAACCGGGTTTTGCAACCGAGATCGATCGTCGTCAACGAAAGATTTTCAGGAAAAACCCGGTTGCTGCATCCAGGAATGTGTGAATATTTATCGCAACAATCAGGAAAGATGCAGCTAGATTTGGAAAAAACAGAGAGTTGGACGGCAAACATTGAGATCCAGCTCGAAAACATGAAAATTAGGAGAGGTTCTTAAATAATGGTCATGAATCTGCGTTCTTACGATATCATCTGTTTTGGTGATGAAGTTCCAGGAGTTCTAGCTGTTATCTCGGCCTCCAGAGAATATCTTCGCCGAACAAAGCGTTATCCGCGAATTCTACTGATGTCGAAAGCAAGCTTGCAAGAAGGAATTGGCGGGCATTTGGTAAGAGGCGGTCTTGCTTATTTAGATAGAAGTCAGATTAGTGAAGAACTTCAACAATCTTTAAAGTTAGATACCTTTGGTTCACCGGCGACAATCTATAAAGAATTTTTACAAAAATCCGGCGTTAAGGCAATTGCACTTGACCCCCGCAAAGCCAGTGCAGCGCTGAAAGAAATGCTGGTACAAGCTGGGGCCGATCTCCTCAGCAAAGTAGAAATTAAATCAGTCAGTAAAGAAGGTCAAAAAATTGCCAGTATAACCACCTCTCAAGGCGTAGTTTATGCTGGCAAGCAATTTATTGATGCCACTGTCAATGCCGAATTAGCTCAAGCTGCCGGTGTGAGAAAGCTGAAGGGATTTGAAACATTGGGTCTGCCTAACTCAGAACTTCCAGTCACCCTCGTTTTTGAAACACAAGGACTCAGTGCAAGAGCACTGAAAGAATTCGATTATATTTATCTAAAACGCTTCACAAACCGGGCCGATGCAGAGAGTCAAAAATTTTTGCTGTACGCTGCCGACAAGGATGCCCAACTAGCAGAAGAACTCCGGCGGGAAATGACCGACACTAAAGGCAATCTCAAAACTCTGTGGGCGGGTAACGATTACATCGATGTTCGCTCGCCAGCTCTATCTGTAGCTTACCACTCCTTTAGAGGAAGAAAACTATCTTTTCCTGAAACCGGCATAATTCTAGATGAGGGAAATATAGCCATACTTCCAAATGATAGACTTTCGTGGAATGCGCTGTTATTTGCAGTCACCGCCAGCGAAGCAGAAGCCTTAGCTAGAAGCGGGAGCAAACCCACGGCTAATATGCAAAAAGAGATGTTATTTATTACAACTTGGCTGAGGAGTTTGGGGGCTACTTCTGTTACTTATTCCTCAGAACTTTATATCAGACACGCTGGCAATGTGACGGGAGTTGTAGAACCTTTAACTGGCGCACAAATGCTGTTAGGTGGCGTACCTGCTAATGAAGCCCTGGCAACATTTAGCTATCATTTTGATGTACGGGGAGGCATCCCGGGTATTCGCGATAAAGCAACTCATCTAGGATGGTTTAAAAGTCTGAGTTTTAAACACCCTATCTTTAATGTTGGCATCCGCCACGCATTAATTAAAAACGTTCCTAACCTGGCAGTGGTAAGTCCCTGTTCTGGATTTGAAGGATTTGCCTGTTCTGTCGGCAGAATTGTTGAATTCAACGCCGCAGTTGGTCAAGGTGTGGGTATCGCTGCGGTTAATGCCATTCTAAATAACAAAAATCTAGCCGATGTATCTAACCGAGAAGTGAGACAAGTTCTCGCTGAAACAGGTCAGTTACCTAAAATTTTTGGAACTCCAAATAATGGTGAGGCAATGCTATTGGCGCAATTCGAGACTCTTGTCAGTTCCGATGCTATTGCGTAATATAAATTCCGGTTGCAGTCCTCATGATTGTTGACTGTTGACTAAGCTGTTGTGGCATTTAAATTGTATGTCAAAAAATAATCAAGCTTTTTTGGGGTGTCCCACCCGCCCTGAATATACAATTTAAATGCTCAACTGTATTAGCCTACTCGTTAACAACCAATCCTTACTTCTTCTGCGGGCACTTCGGATGAATCCCCCCCTGCAAACAAATGTAAGCAATTTGACTTTTATCTAAATTTTTACCCTCCGCAAAATCAACTCCTAGGAATCGACCGGATTTACTACCAGTCGGACTTTGAATAAATTGATCCGAAGTTGCCTTCCCCAGAAACACAGCGCCTTTAAAATCGGCTCTCGCTAAATTCGCGCCCCTAAAATCAACCGAACTCACCTCCGCATTCCGAAAATTCGCATCTTGCAACTGAGCATCTTTTAAATTCACGTTGGCGAGTTTAGTCGAAGTCAAATCGGCCTTTTGTAAGTTGGCGCCGCTCAAATCAGCACCGGACAAATCAGCACCTTGCCATTCCGATTTAGACAAATTTGTCAAGGACAACTGAGCGCCTTGAGCCTTCACTTTGGCCAAACGCGCGCCTGACAAATCCGCTCGCGACAAATTCGCGCTTCCTATATCTGCCCCGGTAAAACTTGCATTTTTTAACAGTGCTTCCTGTAAATTTGCTCCAATTAAAATAGCACTGCTGAAATTAGCTGAATTCAAATTGCCGTTTGACAAATTAGCTTTGTTCATGACAGCACGCACAAAAGTAGTGCGGTTCATTACAGCACTGTTCAAAGACGCCCCGACCAAATTTACTCCTTCCAAATTAGCGCCACTCAAGTCAGAAATCCAATCGTCAAATGTACCCGGACGCCTGTCTTCGCCGGTGCCGTAAAAGCGAGATCCCTGCAAGCTGGCATTGGTTAAATTGGCATTTCTCAACTTAATTCCCGACAAGTCAACTTTGTTTAAAACTAAAGTAAACTGAGACGGGCCGGCAGGACTTTGAGCTAAATCTGTGCGGCTGAGATCCGCGCCGTTGAGCTGGCTGCTATACACTGTGAGAATTTTGCCGATCGCCCTTTGTACTGTTCGCTGGCGGGCGGCCGCTAACTCGCGTTCCGGGGCCTTGCCGCCAAAGCGCAGGGAATCCAGGTCGTTGCTGAGGGCCTGATTCAACCGCTGCAACTCAGGCAAAGCTTTCGGCCCGCTACTGACTAAAGCTTGCTGGATCGCGTCCAGCATGGCGCGGTTGTCTTCTTGAGCTAGCAAATCCGCTAGCAAAGGTACGGCGCGGGAGTCTTCCACCGCCCCCAATGCCAAAATGGCCGATCGCCTGCCCGATGCCCCGCTAGCCGATGTGGGAGACAATTTGCTAACTAAAGCTACAAATAATTCGTCGTTCCGCTGCCGGGAATCCCGCAAATTTGCTTGACTTTGAGTGTAGATGAGAGTGCCGACAAACAAAGTTAAAATCAATCCCGCGCTGCCGACGGTAACTATTACTAAAGTTGTGCCTGGGTGTTGGCGCATCCAATTCCACAAACTGGCATTTGCTTTCAGGCCGCTTTGTGGAGTCACAACCAAAGCCGCAATCTGCGCGTCTTCCTCAGTCCAATCTTGAGTCGGGACAGGATTGGCAGACTGTTGATTCGATCGAGCATTTACCACCAAAGTATTCGCGAGGCGATCGTGTCCAGATTGGCGTTTGTAACGCCATGCAAAAGCCCCGTCTGCGAGCACTGCCAAGCCGCTCAACCCCCCTAAAATCAGCAAATCAGGAAACGCACCGCTCAAGCGCCAAATGCCGTAAGCGACGCCCAGAGGCACTCCCCAGCGCCCCAAACTTTCGCGAATTAGCACTGGCCCAAAACCCGGAGGAGTACCCGACGCTGTGACAACTTTGACCCCGAACCAGCGTTTGGGGATAGTTTGACCGGTTCTGGCGAGCAAAAACAGTTGCCACCCCGCTAAAACTGCCGGTGCCAGCAGCGCCCCTGACCAAAATAGATTAGTTAGGGGTGCGACTCTGGAGCTGCGATCACGCACGGGTATGCCCAAGGTACGGGCCACGGTTTCGGATGCTGCTGCTACAGAGGAATTAAGCGGCACGGTTTCAGTTTCCTTGTTGACCAATGCCCCGATACTGAAGGGAACGAGGGCGCTGGCCGCTATTAACGAAATTTCCACTGCCCAAGCGCCGCACCTGCGAACCAGCAGTGGCATTTGCTTGGATTGTGTTTGCCAAGACGGATCGGGTTGATTGATGCCGCTGGGCGCGGTGGGATTAGCCATATTTAGAAATTCCTATTATTTGTCGTTATTTGAGGACTGGGGGGAAATTGCCAATTTATACGCTATGTAGATTAGCACTCCGAGAACGGCAAGAGTCATCAGCGCTGAAATTAGCTGTACGACGCTATTGAAGACTGTCAGGACAATTATCGCTCCGACGGCAAAGGCTGCCACTTGCCCCGGTTTGGGGAGTCTTTGAAATTTGTCGAGTAATTGATTGTATAAGGTTCCGACGGCTTGATAGCTGTCTGAATTTTGTGTGATGAGTGGCGATCGTTCTACTTTAGCTTTTAGTTCTCCGAACGCTTGCTGCCAATTGAAATTATTTTGAGGATTCATAAAAAAATTCCGAAGTTATTTTAGATTAATGTGTTTGGAACCGCCATTATCCCCTACCGTCAAAGAACTAGAACCAAATGCCATTGTGTGAGGAAACATGAAGATCCATTATCTGGGCGATCGCGGCAAACTGTGGTTTAGCTCGATCGTAACCCTAGCCTTGGCAATGATTTTAGCGGATGCGGGTGCTGTTCGGAGCCAACCGCTACAAATTGCTCCCGGATTTCCCGAACCGCTGGGAGTTTCTGGAGTTTCCGGCGGCCCGAACAATAGCGGCGACTGCGGTTTTGTCTCTCAAGGGCCGAACCACGTCATTGAAGTAACGCAGGATTTGCCTTACTGGCGGATTGCAGTACAAACCGCTGGAGCTCCGAGTTTGATGATTCAGGGGCCGAGGGGGCGTTTCTGCGTGCTGCCGGCGAATGCTGCTGCGGGGAATGTAGAATTTTCCGGTTATGGGGACAAGGGGACTTATGTTATTTTTGTGGGCGATCGAGCTCAAGGTCAACACCCTTACTCTCTCTCTATTTCCCAAAAGCGAAATTAAAAATACAACGGAATGAGGAGGCTTGCTGTCATAAACTTGGCTTTTTGGCGATCGTAAATAAGCCGGATTTCTGACAGCAAGTGCGTTAACTAGGGATTTCATATCACTTTTGTATGTGGTCTTTAACCCACTTGCGAAACAATCTGAGAGTTTGACTCGTGCCCACTGTTTGGCTTTGTTCGCAATATTGAGAAATAGCTTCAATAATTGGCAGATTGGGAAAAATCTGACTAATTTCCGATTCAACATATTTCCCTTCTTGAAGTACATTAATCAGAAGCTTCTTATTTTCATAGCGCCATATTTCAGGTACCCCCAGAGCTTCGTAAGCATCGAGTTGAGTTTTGGAAGTTAGATCGACTTCAATTGCTAAGTCAGGCGGCGGATCGACAGTTAAGTCGATCCGCTTTTTGCCAATCATTAGAGCGTAATTCTGAATGTAAAAGCAGTTGTCAGGTTCAATTCCTTGTAACATACTTTTTCGCTTAAAAGTCGTCGAACCAAAACATTCTCGATCAATTTCAAGTTCTTCGAGTAAGATTTTCACCATATCGCCAATGATTTCCTTATTGAATTCATGTTCTGATAGTGGCATCCTAATCTCCAAAGTTCCTTGACTGTAAGCTATTCTCGACCCACGGTGTTCTCCCAACTCTTCTAAAATTGCTTCAAATTCCTGCCAGTTGACATCATTGAACAGCACTCTATGTCCTGGGGGTACACTGATTTGCCTTAATTGCAGCGTTACCATTTGAATCTCCGATTTATTTAAGTTTATTATAACTGATACAATTTTTTGAGTTGAGGGTTATACAACGCCACCTCAACTTAATTTACTGGTAAATGTAGCCAAAAATCGAGCTGTCTAATCTGCGTTTTTTTGCTGGTTGTACAGTTCTTTAAACTTGCGCTGCTGCTCGTTGTGATCTACGATCGGAGAGGGATAATGAAGAAGTCGGCGTTCTAAAGGCGAAATATTTCCTGTTAGCAAAACTTTAGTATCAACGCGACGCAATTCTGGAACCCAGTGCCGAATATATTCCCCTTCCGGGTCGAATTTTTGAGCTTGACTCGCGGGATTAAATATTCGCAAAGGTTTCGGATCCATACCGCTCGATGCGCTCCACTGCCAGCCGCCGTTGTTAGCAGAAAGGTCGCCATCTATCAATTTTTGCATGAAGTATTTTTCACCCCACTGCCAGTTAATAATTAAATCTTTGGTGAGGAAACTGGCGACTATCATGCGGCAGCGATTGTGCATCCAACCTGTCTGATTTAACTGCCGCATTGCTGCATCGATAATAGGATAGCCTGTTTTGCCTTTACACCAAGCTTGAAAAAGCTTTTCATCGTTCTCCCACGGAAAGTCTTTGAATGCTTGACGGTAGGGGCCGTCTGCTAATTCTGGGAAGTTATACATGGCGTGTTGGTAAAATTCCCGCCACGCTATTTCCTGTTGCCAAGTACGGATGCTTGTAGACGCTTCTTCGCTGCGGCAAGTGTCCATTACTATCTGGGTAGCTTGCCAAACAGTGCGGATGCCAATTGCACCAAATTTGAGGGCTGCGCTGAGTTGGGATGTGCCGTTAAGGGCGGGGAAATTCCGCTGTTCTTGATATTGGTAAATTGCCCGATCGCAAAATTCTTCTAATTTTTGTTGCGCTGCATCTTCTCCGGGTTCTATTACTAAGGGATTTTCCCAAAGAAATCCTAAACTAGAGGCAGTTGGCACTGTTTCAATTGCACCTGCTTGGTTAGCGATTTCTTGTTCTTCGGCCGTTAATCCGGTCATTAATTCCAGATAAGTTATCGGCAGTGTCTCTACTGGTTGAGCTTTGGGTTTACTGTTCCATTTTTTCCAAAATGGTGTATAAACTGTGTATGGAGTCTTTGTACCGCTGCGAATTTCATCTGGGGCGTGCAGGACTTGATCCCAGAAATTTTGAACTTGAATTCCTGCTTGTTGGAGGGCGTTGGATACGGAGAGATCGCGCTGTTTTGCGTAGGGTTCTACATCCCAGTTCCAAAATACTGCTTGAGCATTTATAGCTGTTGCTAATCTCGGTATTCCTAGGATCGGGTCATCTTGAATGATCAGCAATTGGCTGCCTGCTTCCCTGTAACGCGAGGAGAGTTTTTGCAAGCAGCCGATCATGTATGTGACTCTGGCTGGCGCTACGTCCTCGCGATTTAGGATATTGCGATCGAGACAAAAAATTCCGACAACTTTCGGGCTTTGCTGGCGCGCTGCTGCCAGTCCGATGTTGTCAGAAATACGCAAGTCGCGGCGGTGCCAAAATAAAATTAGATTGGATATATCGGACATTCGATTTTAGATTTTAGATTTTAGATTTTAGATTTTTCAGTCCTGGACACAAGCGGGTTCAACAACCCGGTTTCTAAGTTAACTTTTATCGGTTTGACGCAGGATTTTTATAAGAAACCGGGTTTGTCTGTCAGTCCTATTTAAGTCAAAAATGGACGGGCTAAGAAAAAGCTAGAAATTGATTTTGCGTCAATTGGTTCCCCAGCTAAAATAGCTTTTTCTAATTCTTCAGGGGTGAATAAAACTGTTTCAATGTCTTCATCATCGTCTTGTGCTGGCGGCTTTTCCAGTTTTTCCAAATCTTGGGCTAAGAAAGCATAAATGATTTCGTCAGAATAACCGGGGGCGAGAAAAAATTGCCCTAATTTATGCCATTTTCCGGCGCGATATCCGGTTTCTTCTTCGATTTCGCGTTTGATAGTTTCGGCGGGGCTTTCATTGATTTCGACTGTCCCGGCGGGAAATTCTAAAATTCGCCCTTTGGTGGCAAAGCGATATTGGCGTACCAACACGAGTTTACCTTCGGGTGTGACAGGAACTGCAAGTGCTCCGCCCGGGTGGCGAATACATTCCCACTCGCCTTCGGAACCGTTGGGAAGACGGAGGGTGGCTACGTCAAAGTTAAATTTGCGCCCTTGGTAAAATAGGCGTTGTTTGAGGAGTTGGGGTAGTTCTTGACCGATCGACATAAGCGACAAGCGAATAATGTTTGATAGCACCGATTTAAGACATCATAGGCGATCTCATAGGATTTTAGATTTGAGATTTGAGATTTTAGATTGGGAATGACTGATAACTATCACTGTTTCGAGCTTACCTACGGTTGCATTTTTTGGGAAACTGGTACGATCCCCATGAATTGTAATCACTTTTTACAGTTGCAATTCTTGCACTCCGGAACAGTCTGCGGTTTGCAGGAGTTGGACGATCGCACTTTTCGTCACTGGATGCACCCAATCCGGGGCAATTTCTGCTAAAGGTACTAATACAAAAGCTCTTTCGGTCATCCGGGGATGAGGTAGAGTCAGTGTCGGAGTTTCTAGGACTAAATTGTCGTACAGCAGCAAATCTAGGTCTAGGGTTCTTGGCCCCCATTTTTCTCGGCGAATTCGATTAAATTGTATTTCAATTTCTAATAATTTTGCTAGCAATTGTTCGGGTTCTAATGCAACTTCTAGGATGGCGCAGGCGTTGATGTAATCGGGTTGGGGCGGCCCAACGGGGGCGGTTTGATACCAGCTTGAATGAGATTTTACTGCTATTCCTGGGGTGTTGTTGAGGGTTACGATCGCGCTTTTGAGTGTGGCGAGGGAGTCGCCTAAGTTGCTCCCAAGGGCGATCGCACATTTTGTTGATTTCATTGAAGAAGGAAGAAGGAAGAAGGTTCGGCAACGGATTGTGTAAAGGATGTAACGGATGTAACGGATGTCAGTCCGATGTCCGTCGGAAGAAGGAAGAAGTAAGAAGGAAGAGAGAAGAGGGAAGAGAGAAGAGGGGAGAGGGAAAAAGCAAGAAGAAAGAAGGATTTAGTTATCTAACCTACAAGCCGTATTTTATGCACAAAAAATCTGATATACAAAATATTATTTTAATCATAGCTTAATTTGGGGTTAATTTTTATTGATTATGATTGACAAGTGTCAGCATTTAGTTTAAAAAATAATGAGTTTGCACCGACGCTTATTTTCAGCCGGGATTTTGGCAACGGTCATTTTTACCGCAAATATATCAGTATCTTTAGCAGAAAGTAAGGAAAGCTATCTTACCCTAGATTCGGACGGCAGTCAATCTTTTGCGAGTTTAGTGCAGCAGGCGGAAGATTTAGCGAAAGAGTCGATCGCCCGCGAGTTTGAAGCAAATCCGGCATTAACAGAAGTTACAATCATCATTACAGCCGATCGCAGCCGACAAAGAGTTCCAGTTTTGCGATCGAGAGTATCCCGCCACGACTGGCAAAAAGATGCGAGAATCGAACAGTGGACTAGATATTTTGCGGATGCTCAATTGCTGCTGGGATTCAGAAACGGCAATATTTCGTCCGCAAATTCTGGATCTTCGCAAGTGATGAATGCACCTGCGCCTAGTCGATCGACATCCCGAGAAAATGATCCGGGTTTTCGAGATGATTGAAATCGGGCATCGGGCATCGGGCATCGGGCATCGGGCATCGAGCATCGGGCATTGGTAGCAAACAACAAATAACCAACAGCATGACACGGAAATCACGGATACACAGATAGATATTTGTTCTTGAATCTCTCTCTATTCCCAATTACCACTTGCCCATTAAAATATTTAACTTTTTGTTAACCTAAATACCTCCCAATTTTAATTAACCTTCAGGTTAACTCCCCTTAATTTAATAGTGATAGAGTTTCATACGGAATTATCTGATTAGGGAAGTTGGGCTGAACAGGAATTTATGTCTAAAATAACTCGCCGACAACTGCTAATTTTCTTCGGCAGCAGCGCAGCTACCACTGTGCTTGCCCCTCAACTAACTCAAACACTGTTTGGCATCAATTCCACCTCGACCGAAGCTGTGGTAGGGCCGCTCTCTTTCACTCCGTTAAGACTTCCCCACCCGCTGCCGGTTTATCAAGAATTGTCCAGCTTTATGCCGACGGGCTTAAACGGACAGGGAACCGTGATGGCGGCCTCGCAGAATACTAAATTAACCAGCTACAACGTTGTTGACGATGTGGTTGTACCGCCGGAATACGAACGGTATGTGATTCTCCGCTGGGGCGATCGAGTTTTTCCCAATCCAGCAGACTATTTCGGCTACAACAACGACTACACCGGCTTCGTAGGCCTTCGCGGCAGCAGTGACGACGGTTATCTTTGGGTTAACCACGAGTATGTAGGCTTTCCGATGTCGAAAGTGACGCCGGAAGCGCCGTCTGATCTGACACCATTTCCCACAACCGATCGCGCTGTCCTCGGTATAGACTTATCGGTAAAAAATCAGGCTACGCTCGGCGAATTTCTGTACAATCTTGGTGGTTCGATCGTTCGCATCACCAAACAGTCTAACGGTAGATTTCAGGCGATCGCCGGCGACCCCCTCAACCGCCGTATTCACGGACTTTCGGGCCTGGGAATCAACAGCCAGCGTACCGACAAATACAAAGATGTCACCTCCTGGGGAACCAGACAAGGGGATAACGAGTACCTCACGGGCACGGGCCCTGCGGCTACCCAAGTCTTCGCGCAAGTCAACACCGACGGACTCGGAAACCGCATTATCGGTACAGCCTACAACTGTTCCGGCGCCACAACCCCGTGGGGCACAATCCTCTCCGCTGAAGAAAACTTCCAAGGTAGCGAACTATTCTTCGTCGGGGTTCAGGAAAACATCAAACCCAACGGTGGCCAAACCAGCTACGCCAAGGGCACTATCGGTGAGGAATTCGGCTTAGTCGGCGAAAAATACGGCTGGATGGTAGAAGTCGATCCCCAAGATCCAAGTTTCCGCCCCCGGAAGCACACATGGTTGGGCCGTTTCCGCCACGAAAACGTCGCGATTCGCGCTGAAGCAGGCCGCAAGTTAATAGGGTACATGGGGGACGATCGGCGCGGCGGACACACCTGGAAATTTGTCAGCAACGGTACTGTCACCAATCCCGCAGATAAAAACAACAGCCGATTGTTTGAAGACGGCATTTTGTACGTTGCCCAATATAACCGCAACGGTACTGGAAGATGGCTGCCGCTAACATTAAATACCCCGACAAATCCGGTGCGTCCTTCTAAAGTGGGCGAGGCAGAATTAGCAACTTTTGGCAAAGCTCAAAGAGATGCCAATACTCGCTTGCCCAAACGCGCCGGAATTGCTGGTCAAACCGAAGACGGCGGTTCTTTTGTAGTAGATACAACCAATGAAGCAACAGCACTTCCTGGCTATAGCAATAAAACTCTTGCTAATTTTTACAGCAGCCAAGGCGCGGTTTTAGTTGATGCTTTCTTAGCTGCTAATTTGATTGGTGGCAGCCCGACGGCGCGGCCGGAAGATTTGGAAGTTAATCCTACTACTAAAGAAGTTTTCATTGCTTATACTGATGCCGCACCGGGAAGCGACGGCTATCCAGATTCTCGCATTTTTACTGTTGCTAAATACGGTAGCGCAGTCAACAGCACTCAGCAGTCGGGAGGACTTTACAAAATAATTGAAGACAGTCCAGACGGTGCAGGTTTGACTTTCCGCTGGCAGCGTTTGGCCCAAGGTGGAGAAGCGGGTTCAGTCTCTGGCGCGGGATTTGCTAGTGTAGACAATTTGGTTTTTGACCCTCAAGGCAATATTTGGGGCGTGACTGATATGTCTACGAGTACGCACAACGGTTTTGATGTCGGTGCGACTGGAAAGCCAACGACGATCGACCATAAAAAGACTGGAAATGTGTCAGATTTTACTGGAGTTTTCGGCAACAATTGGCTGTTTTATATCCCGACTTTCGGCCCGAATGCAGGAACAGTAATTCCGTTTGCTTACGGCCCGAATCGGTGCGAAATGACGGGGCCGACTTTTGTGGGAGATACGCTGTTGCTTTCGGTGCAGCATCCTGGGGAAGATTGCCCGATCGATGATGGTACTGTACTGAGTCGGCAAATTGAAATGTTGGATTTAAACGGTGCTGTTTTCAATCAAACTCGTAGTGTTTCTCGCGGGAGTTTGTGGCCGAGTAATATCTCGAATGATTCGCGCAGATCGCCGATGCCCTCGGTGATTGGAATTCGTCGGGTGCGATCGACTCCAACGGGCCAGTTTGTTTAAATAGGACTTACGCCTCGGCACCCAGAAACCTGGTTTTACGAATTTGGAGTAAGATTAAATGAACCGCGAGGCACGCGGACGCGAAGAAAGAGAAAGAATAAGATACTGTTCTTTATTCGCCCTCTTCGCGTCTTCGCGGTTCGTTCAAATAATTAAAAAAATGCCGAGGATAATTAATATAAAATCCCTTGAAAGCGAAAGTTTTAAGAAAATTGTACTTGGCGATATAAGTCGGCAATCGCAATTTCTAGATTTACCGATTCAAGTTGCAAGGAATCGCCCAAACCATACTCGGAGAAAACCCATTGCCCCTGTTGATTGCGCCGAAATATCTCTACTCCTGGCTGTTCTACTTGCACCAATACATACTCTTGCAGTGTTGAAAATTGGCGGTATTTAGCAAATTTAATGCCGCGATCTGCTGCTTCTGTGGAAGGCGATAAAACTTCGATAATCAAGGAAGGAAATTGCACTAATTGCGGATCGTTATCATGCTCATCACAAGTTACTACAACATCAGGATAAAAATAGTTTTTTCCTGGTTGCACTTTAACTTTTACATCTATAATGTAAATTTCGTAGGGGAGATTAAGGCGATCGTCTAATAGCTTGAAAAAGTTTATGGTAATTCGATTGTGATTGCGGGTTTGACCGCTGATCGCGACGACTTCGCCATCCCAATACTCGTAACGTTCTTCTTGGGTGGGTTCCCAAGCCAGGTATTCTTCTGCACTCATCGATGGGCGATCGGGTAAGGCAACCATAATGCGATCGGGAATGAAGTATGTTTATATAATAGCTTGAAGAAAAAGCGATTAAAAGGGCGGGTTTTTGAGATTGTCAATTATTGGCAGATATTTTTCGTGAACCCGCCCCTACCGTATTAGGGTAATCTACCGGAGATGATATCAGAGGTTTTGATTCCTCTGATTTAGATATTCCTCAAGCCTGCTGAGTCTGACGGGTTGTCAGGCCGTCAGGGACTAAATTCCTCATGTAAGTCACTGTAATTGATTAAGTGCGATCGTACCAACTTTGCAGCGCCAAGCGGTGAACTTCCCGCCAGCTAATATTTTTAAGTCGGGCAATTTCCGCGCAATCTTCGTATTCCGGCTGTACATTAACAATCGTTTCTCCAGACTTCGCAACTTTTATCTTGACTTCGCCGTATTCTGTTTTAACGGTCTGGATTTCTCGGTGTAAAATAGTTCTTTGTTGAGTCGAGATCCTAATTCCCAGAGTAGTAGTTTCGCGAAAGATCACAGCTTCGCAAGCATCCTCAAATTCTGGATGACAAATCGCAGTTAACAAAACCCCCAGCCGCGACTTTTTCATCACAATTGGGGCAGTGAAAACATCCACAGCTCCGGCGGCAAACAAAGCATCAAAAACATAGCCGATCGCCTGCGGACTCAAATCATCAATCTGCGTTTCCAATACCGTAATAGTTTCTATGGAATTGGGTATTGGGCATTGGGCATTGGGCATCGGGAATGGGGAATTAGTAGCCGTCTTTCTCCCACTCTCCCACTCTCCCACTCTCCCCCTCTCCCCTTCTGACTTCTCCCCAATCCAGAGGCGCAAAATATTAGGAATTGCCAGCATTCGAGAACCTGCACCCAAACCAATAGCCTGAATTTGCATCGACGGTGGCGGGCCGAAAGTAGAGGCGAGAGTACAGGCGATCGCCGTTCCCGTAGGAGTGCACAATTCGCGATCGATCCCATTGCTATAAACCGGCACTCGGTGCGTTTCCCACAACCGCATCACCGCCGGCGTCGGCACCGCTAATCTGCCGTGTGCAGCCTTCACCGTACCTGCACCAGTCGGCATCGCCGAAAAGTAAAACTCCTGAATATCCAACCAATCCAAACCCAAACAAGTACCGACAATATCAATAATTGCATCCGTCGCCCCCACCTCGTGAAAGTGAACCTCGCTTGCGGGGATACCATGTACGGCACCTTCTGCCTCTGCTAATTTGCCAAATACGGCCAAACTCCAAGCTTCCACGCGCGGAGGCAATTTTGCAGAGACGATGATTTGCTCAATTTCTGGCAAATTGCGGTGATGAGTGTGGCTAATTGCGGCATCTGGTTCCCCGTGACTGTGAGAATGTTCTTCCCCGTGATGATGATGGTGGTGGCGGGCGTCAAAAGTCGGGGATTCCGTTTCCGAGGGATCGAGTTCGATAGCGGAATTTTTGGGTTTTAACCCCAAATCCGCAGCTAAATCTACATAAAATTTAGTTGCTTGTTGAGTATTCCGGTGGACTAATTCCGTCCGCAACTGGTACTCTGTCGAAATGCCGAGCAAATTGAGTTTTTCGATTAGGTAGTCTAAAGGAACGCCAGCGTGGATGAGAGCTCCGATGCACATATCGCCAGCAATGCCGGTTGGACAGTCAAAATAAGCTATTTTATTCATTATTAACAATTAATTTTCAACATTGATTGTTTCACTCGATATTTCGATAGCCCACTTAGCCTGCAATATCTTAACATGGCAACTATTTACGAAGTGCATCCAGTTGCACCCCAAAGAGACCGGATCGAGAAGATTACAAAAGCTCTAAAAGATGGCGCAGTGATGCTTTATCCGACAGATACAGTTTACGCGATCGGCTGCGATCTCAACTCCAAGTCTGCGGTAGAACGAGTTAGGCAGATCAAGCAACTATCCAATGATAAGCCTTTAACGTTCTTGTGTTCCTCTCTGTCAAATATCACCGACTATGCTGCTGTCAGCGATGAAGCATACAGAATTATCAAGCGGTTAATACCGGGGCCTTATACATTTCTGCTGCCAGCTACCAAGTTAGTGCCACGGTTGGTAATGAACCCAAAACGGAAAACCACTGGAATTCGCGTTCCCGACCAGCGGCTTTGTTTTACACTGTTGGAAGCCTTGGGAAATCCAATTATTTCAACATCCGCTCACATTACCACGGATGATGAAGGTGCAGCACCAGTCCCTGCATCTAAAGCAGAAAGCTTTGGCAAAGCTGAACTTTTTGACTGTTTTACAAAGCTAGTAGATGTCATTGTCGATGACGGTTCCGATCCGGGATATCAAGTTTCTACCATTCTCGATTTGACACAAAGCGAACCGACTGTTGTTCGCCGTGGTTTGGGTTCGGAAGCTGTCGCCGTTTGGGAAGATTAAAATTTTAAGGGGCCGGTTAAGCGCTAAATTCGCCCACAACCCGCCCCATTTTTTTAGTTCTAAACTGCTTTAAGCCTCGACCTTAACTCCTTTCCAAAAAGCAATATATCCGGCAATATTTTTAGCAGCATCTTTCGGAGTAGGATAGTACCACGCAGCATCTTTATTAACTTGTCCGCCGACTTCGACACTGTAGTAACTAGCAACACCTTTCCAACCGCAAGTAGTGTGAGTGCTGCTGTCCTTGAAATACTCGCGGTTGATGGCATCGGCGGGGAAATAATAGTTGTTGTCTACAATTTCGCACTTGTCGCTCTCGGCCAAAACGGCACCATTCCAAATTGCTTTCGGCATCAGTTTTTCTGCTTAAATTGAGATTCTCAATTATTGTAACTGTATTTGTGCTCAAAAGGCATAGAATAGTTTAGAAGCCAACAACCAACTACTGCAAATGCCAGCGTCTCATCCGCCAATATCTTCTGTGCCGCTGTCCCTGGAACAAGCACTCAAACATTTTTTTGGCTATGACTCTTTCCGTCCGGGACAGCAGGAAATTGTCGAAGCTGCTTTACAAAAACGGGATATGATGATTGTCATGCCGACAGGCGGTGGCAAGTCTTTGTGTTTTCAATTACCGGCACTGTTGAAACCGGGATTGACAGTGGTTGTTTCACCGTTAATTGCTCTGATGCAAGACCAGGTGGAAGCTTTGCAGGATAATGGAATTGGGGCGACTTTTCTCAACAGCACTTTGAGCAGTCAGGAAACCCGATCGCGCGAAACTGCGATTCTCGAAGGTAAGATTAAATTGCTTTATGTTGCACCCGAACGCTTGCTGGGTGAGAGATTTTTACCATTTTTAGATATAGTAGCAAATAAGTTAGGAATTTCGGCATTTGCGATCGACGAAGCCCACTGCGTTTCGGAATGGGGGCACGACTTTCGACCAGAATACAGGCAAATGCAGCGAGTGCGCGATCGATATCCCGACATTCCCATTATGGCACTAACAGCCACCGCCACCGAGCGCGTCCGCCAAGATATTATCCAGCAGCTAACTCTGCGAAATCCATACATCCACGTCGCCAGCTTCAACCGCCCCAATTTATACTACGAAGTTCGCCCCAAAACCAAACACAGTTTTGCCGAAGTTTTGCAAATCATCCAAAAAAAAGGCGGTTCAGGAATTATCTATTGTCTCAGCCGCAAAAAAGTTGACGAAGTTGCCTATAAATTACAACAAAGTGGCATCCAAGCCTTACCCTACCACGCCGGAATGAGCGATGTCGATCGCGCAACCAATCAAACCCGCTTCATTCGCGACGACGTGCAAGTAATGGTAGCCACAATAGCCTTCGGTATGGGCATTAACAAACCCGACGTGAGGTTTGTAATTCACTACGACTTGCCCAAGAATCTAGAAGGATACTATCAAGAATCAGGCCGCGCAGGCAGAGACAACGAACCCGCCCATTGCAGCTTATTTTTCGGCTACGGCGATGTCAAAATGATCGACTACATCATCGAGCAAAAACCTGATCCACAAGAACAACGAATTGCCCGCCAACAGTTGCGTCGAGTCATCAACTATGCAGAATCCACCGATTGCCGTCGTACAATCCAGTTAAGTTATTTTGGCGATTCATTCCCCGGAAACTGCGGTACTTGCGATAACTGTTGCAACCAAAAACCCGTAGAAGATTGGACGATTGAGGCAATGAAATTTCTTTCTTGCGTCGCCCGCTGCCAAGAAAAATTCGGCATGAATCACATCATCGACGTGCTGCGCGGTTCAAAGAATCAAAAAATATTGCAATACCAGCACCACCAACTTTCTACTTACGGAATTGGCAAAGATAGAAGTGCTGATGAATGGAAAAAACTGAGTCGTTCGCTGTTAAATCAAGGTTTTTTAGACGAAAAAACAGACGGGTTTCCAATTTTGAAACTGAATGAAAAAAGTTGGGAAATTATGAAACGTCAGCGCACAGTTGAAATCGCCATTGAACCCCAGCGGGAAGTACAGGGAAAAGTTCGTTCTTTGGCAGTAGAAGTAGAGGGTTTATTTACCATACTGCGGACGCTACGCAAGCAAATTGCCGACGAACAATTTGTGCCACCTTACGTAGTTTTTGCGGATAAAAGCTTGCGAGACATGGCAGAAAAACGCCCGCAAAATCTCACAGAATTCGAGGAAGTTTACGGCGTTGGCAGCAACAAGCGAGATAAGTACGGTAAGGTTTTTTTGGAGGCAATTCGCACTTTTTGCCAAGAACAAGGATTGCCAAGTGGTGCTGCATCTTCTGATGTCGTTAATCTTCCCAATCTTGCTAACGTTGCGTCTTATTCGCAGATGCAAACCTGGGAATTATACCGACAAGGTTTGACAGTTCAAGGAATAGCTAATGCGCGGGGTATGAGCCCTAATACTATTTCTGGGCATCTGATAGAATTGATGGAAATGGGCAGGGAAGTTGATATAAATTTGTTGGTAGAACCGGAACGCCAGCAGGCGATAGTGTACGCAATTGAAGTTATGGGGGATGAAAAACTGAGAGCAATTTATGATTTTTTAGAAGAACGTTATACGTTTGAAGAGATTAAGTTTGTGCGCGCTTGGTGGCGGCAAAATTATGTAACTTTTTAACCCCAGATGTATGCAGATGAACGCAGATAATTAATAGATAGGACGGAAAAATGAGAATTAAAAAAGTAGCTTTTTGCGATAATGTATTAGAGTGGCGCTTTGACCCAATCTATTTTTCTAATCTGGCCTTGTTAGTTGGGGTATCTGGCGTTGGCAAAACTCAAATACTCAAAGGAATTTTACGTTTAAAAGAGATAGCGAATGGTGCTTCGTTAAACGGCTTAGTATGGGATATTACATTTTCTACAATCAACGATGTGGAGTACCAATGGCAAGGCGAGTTTGAAACAAAAAAAGTTCCTGTCCTAATTCCAAATGAGGAAGACGAAGCCAGTAACTTTAGGATTGTTCGTGAGCATTTATCTAGAAATGGGGATACAATTATCGAAAGAAACTCTACCGAAATCAAGTTTAAAGGAAACACAACGCCAAAACTATCACCGTTTCAAAGCGCAGTGCAAATCTTAAATCAAGAAGAAGATATCTTCCCTGTTCAGCAGGGTTTTAATAAAGTTATTTACAGTGATAACTCTAGCTCTTTTAATGGAGGACTAGCTATACATCACAGGTTAATGTCAATATTCGCATCAAGTAAAGTTTCATTAAAAATCAACCTTTCATTGGATAGTATTAAAGCAAGTAATTTACCAATACTTCTAAAAATGGCTTTGATTGCCACCGATTATCCAGATGTGTTTGATAACATTAAGCGCACATTTAGAGATGTATTTCCTCAAGTTAAAAATGTTAAAATAGAATCAGTAAAAGAGAATGATAGTCTATCTTTTTCAGCTTATCCCGTGCAAATCCAAGAAAAAGGTGTCAATAATTGGATTTCTCAGAATAACATTTCGTCGGGAATGCTGAAAACGCTAATTCTGATTAGCGAACTGTACTTTTCACCAGAAGGAACTGTAATTCTGATCGATGAATTTGAAAATGCTTTAGGGATTAACTGTATCGATTTTGTTACCGATTTGCTCACTGAAAACCGAAATATTCAATTTATCCTCACCAGTCATCACCCCTACATAATCAACAATATCAGCATGGAATACTGGAAAATAGTAACTCGCAAGGGAGGTGTAGTAACGGTAACTGATGCTAAAGATTTGAACCTGGGAAAATCTAGACATCAGGCTTTTACGCAACTGATTAATCTTGAAGAATATAGCGAAGGAATCAAAGTTGAATGAATCTGTATTTTTTGGTCGAAGGGATGCAATCGGAGAGAAAAGTTTATCCAGCTTGGCTAACTCATCTATTGCCAGAATTAACACGAGTTCAGACTTACGATGAGGTGAATGAAAAAAATTATTACCTGATTAGTGGCGAAGGATATCCTTCATTATATGATTTTATTCCTCCTTCGATTGAGGAAATTAACTTAAGCGGCAAATACAACTATTTTGTCGTGTGTCTTGATGCCGAGGAAAATACTGTTGCAGAAAGGCACGCAGAAATTTATGATTTTTTAAATCAGGAAAAGCTAGTATTAAAAAATACAGAACTTGTGCTAATTGTTCAAAATCGCTGCTTGGAAAGTTGGCTGCTGGGCAATCGCAATATTTATGCAACACATTCTCAAAAGTTAATACATCCTAAGAGTCAATTTTTATTAGATTATACTAAGTATTATAATGTTTCAGTTGACTGTCCTGAAAAAATGGGAAAATATCCAGATTTTAATACCCATGCTCAGTTTCATGGAGCTTATTTGGGGTGCATCTCACGTTTGCAAATATATGAAAAAAGGGCGAAAATGAAAAAGCTAGTAAAACTATGAAAAAAGATGAGGAAAAAAATGACACCCGAAGACCAAAAGCGCCTAAAAGCACACTTAAAAGAGGTAGCATCCAT
>NZ_JAUBPW010000144.1:0-3364 GCF_036700965.1 Microcoleus sp. Pol8_D6
GTTTTTGAGCAACAGCTTGCCTGAGATTCAAAGGTGGCTACTTTTAGCTGCGCTCATTCTTTAGTCTAAACTACAGCGGTAAGATTCCGAAGTCGCTGCGAACAACACAATCAAATTAGAGGTTGGCTGGGTGGAATTGGGCGAGAATGCTATTGTGCGCTTGGACGCAGATAACGAATTTCAGCCGGATGCTTTGTGGAGAATTGATGCGGGAGGTTGATCGCAAATTAGGGATGATGATTATGTGCGATCGCACTCCGTAGAATCATCGCAGTCTTTGGTATTTGGTGCGAGGGGCGATCGCTCTTTCATTTTAGGCGCTCGGTCATCAGAAAAAATAAAGGGCGATGTTATGGGATGTTATTTTCTTTAACTTCTGCGATCGGATCAACAATATAGCAATCCTAAATCAATTGTGAAAAGGCATCAAATCTTTTCAAGTTAGGAAAATTGAAAAGATTATATTTAGCAAACAATTGAAATAAAAGATTAACAATATTAAAATTATTGCCGAAACGATAAAACCTCCTGAGCAAACTTTTTAATTGAAACCAAATTGCTTCAACTGGATTTTCTTCGGGTGCATAAGGGGCAAAAAGTTCACAAGTAATTTTCCATTCCGAAGGGGCTAGTCCTTCATTTTGTTTTGCTAAAAAATTCTGCATATTCTCTCCGGTATGATGTCTGACTCCATCCCAAAATATTAACAATCTTTTTTCGACATTTTTTTTTGTAAATTTTCGACAAATTTGACAGTATTTTCTCCATTTTCTGTTGAATATGTTTCGAGAATTAAATCTGGTTCTAACAAATTTAATGCACCATAATAAGTTTGTCTATCTTTATAATTATTAATTGGTATTTTCACGCGTTCTTTTGACTTTCCCCATGCTTCACCAGAAGATGTCTCCTCCCATTAAATGGCATTCGTCTATTGCATACACTACAAGCTGTCCCGACTCTATTTCCTCTCTATTATCTTCGAGAATTTGGTTGATTTTTTCATTGCTTTTCTTGACTAATTCTTCATTTTTTTCTCGGATTTAGTTTTTCAGCTTTTTGTCTGGTTATCTTCGCTTTTCTGTAAATCTTATAGTAACTTTCTTTCGATTCAAATATGACATCGTACTCCTCTATTAAATATATTTCTAGTTCGGATATATCCCAATATTCTTGGCATGATAACCACTGTATGGTTGATTCTTCCTCTTCTCTTGTTAGCTTGGTTTTCGCTCCTCTATAGCCTAATTTTAGACCTGGTATTCCTTGTGTTATAAATTTTTTTTTTCATTTACTTACATAACCTTGAGATACATTTAGTATATTTTCTATCGCTCTGTACACATAACCTTGTAGAGCCAGTTTTACGGCTAAGGCTCTCTTCATTTCTCGCGAGTCTCCATTACTATTTATAAATTTGATTAAACCTTCTATTTGTCTTTCTTTTTCATTTTGATTGGCTGACATTTGCTTTCTTCCCTTTCATTTATTATCAAACTTTTCTATTTTACCATAGAAATCCCTATTTACATCTCAAATGGAATTGCTATAGCTACCAAAGCAACAGGAATCGGCACGAAATAACTTGACTCTTCATCTAAGAAATCATCACCACCCATGCTGAAAGAATCTTGCACCCATTTAGAGATATCCCGCCCTGCTGATTTTGCCAGATCGATTACTTCGGATGATAGAGAGACTACACCTTGAACAATTTGCGCCTCCAAGAAAGTAATCATGTCATGTACTTCAATAGCAGAAGCACCATCGGGATTGACTGGCTGACTAAAATCAGTTGTAAAAGTGTAGTATGTCAAGTATTTAGCTGAGTCTGATGATTTTTTTTTCTCCAATTCTCGTAATGGATGGGTTGCAAACAGCAAGTAAGAGCAGCCTTTAAGATTGGGAAAATGTTCGCAGAGCTTTTGTGCAGAAACAGCCATAAAATCCGCTTCTCTTTGTCTAGCAAGAGACTGGGTTAAGGCTCCAATTGGATCAATGTCAAAAAAAGGTTGATGTTGTTTTGTACCTCCCTCACTTTCTTTCTGGTTCCAAGGCAGCAACCCTGCTAATCGATCGGGAGTTTTTTCTTGGCTAAAAAGAGCAAATTCTGGGTCAAAGTTAAATTTTCTATCTTTTTTGTTTTTCTGCTTGATTACGAGAACTTCAGAAACTGCTGACTCCATCTCTGTTTTCTCTTCTCCAAAAACAGGACGTTGCCATTCTTTTGATTCAAAAACTAATTTATGCTTGTAAGTATCGTATTGAGTAACTTCCAAATTATGCCAAGTTTTGAGGCGTTTAAGTAGCTTATCGCGATCGAGAACCTCAATGGGCTTTAGCTGTTCATTTAACTTACGAAGCTCTGTCTCCATGAGATCACTGCTTTCCTTTGCTACTTGTAGAATTTTGTCTACAGTTTGTCCATCACCACTGTCATCTTCAATAGCACTTGCAATTTTGCCCTCTTGCTTATTATCAAGCTGTCCCAAAATTTTCAATTGCATACGCGGATCTGTAACTCCTGCTGTTTCGAGACGCTTTAGTAAGGCTGTATCTCTTTTTTCAGCTAATGTACCCTCTAAAATGAGATAGTAGGCAGTGACATCAGAAATTTGACCTAATCGAGCAACCCTCCCATTACGTTGCATTAAAACAGCAGGATCGGGACTGAGATCCCAATGCACAACTTTATTGGCTACTTGAAAATCTAATCCTTCGTCCGCTGCAGAAGTTGCGACAAGGATGCGGTATTTTTGGTTGCGATCGTAAAAGTCCTTAACTACATTCTTTCGATCATCAGCACTCATCTCCCCAGTAAGAGCCTGACTTTGTTTATCGAAAGTTGCTTTAATAATAGCAGTAGTTTGTAAGACCTCAGTAAAAACGAGAAAACGAGAATCTGGATGTGCTTCAAGCATAGCTCTTAGCCAGTTTAGCTTGGCATTTTCAACACTTCTACCTGATGCCAACAAGTTTAAGGCTAATTCTGTCAGTTCTAATATTTCCTCTATCGTTGCTTCTAAATCTGTATCATCATCATCGTCATCATCTCGATCATTTTTTTTGACTTTCTCTAGTAGTTTTTTCTGAAACTCCCAAATAGTAGGTATGCTGCCTTCTCCTAAATTTCTCGATGTAAAACTAAAGTTGCCGTCAGAGGGAAAGATTACCTCTTTGGCATATTCTATATCTCTCTTTTCATCAAATTCCGCTAGACGTTTGGAAATCTCGCGGATTAATTTTCTTAATTGTTTAGTATCATCTGATGTGTCTGCCCTATACATTTTTTGGTAGTGGCCAAGAAGTAATGATGGTAAGATAGTAGCCTTGATAAGTTTTTTGTGAACTATGCCGAATTGTC
>NZ_JAUBPW010000145.1:0-3279 GCF_036700965.1 Microcoleus sp. Pol8_D6
AAACTTATATTTAACTCACCTTGAATATATCGATCGCTCCTGCTAGTGGTCTGCGATCAATTATTCAGCAAACCCTAGCTTAGAAAGGTTGGAATCAGCGGACGTAGTGCAGCTAAATCTGATTCATGAGGTGTTTTCAACTCCAGCACCATAATGGTGATAATAATAGCAATTACCCCATCACTGAATGCTTCTAACCTACCTTTAACCATTTTTGGGTATGCTCCTTGTCTGCTTACCGTGTTGTATAACTGCCGTTTGCAAAAATGGTTGTTTGGTTATCCACTATCCATTTAGTATCTCTAAGTGACAGTAGATCGCTTCAGACTTTGTATCAAGGTCGCTAGTCCATCCGCTTCAGCAGTTTGCAATTTGTTAGCCTTACACGGTTGGGGAACGCTCTAGGGCTACTCGCTCCCAATGCCCTAAGTTGGCTGCTGCTTCATAGGTGCTTTGGGAAAAAAGCAAGGAGCGTTGCATAGGTATCCTGCCAAGCTGCTAAGGGCAAACTGGGCCAAATGATTGAGGCTGATGTGAAATCTGAAATTAGGGGCGCGTCCTTCTCCTGGGCGTAGTCGCCGAATCACCCCGTTGCCGCTTGTGCAAAATTCACGGAACAATTGCAGTCACGCGGATTTCAACACGCATCGTTGGCAGTCCAAGCGCCGCCACTCCTAGCTCTGTCCAAATTGGGGCGTGGTTGGGCATGTAATGACGAAATAGCCTGACTATCACATCATTAACCTCTGGGGGAAACCCGCCAACATGGTAAGAATTGACGTGAACCACATGCTCCCAACTCGCACCAGCAGTTGCCAAGGTTCGCTCTATGTTCCGAAATGCCTGAGCAATCTCATCTGCGATCGCTTCGGGAATTTGCAGATTGTCATCCCAGCCGCCTTGGCCGGATGTCTCGACGCGATCGCCAATTTTTACCGCTTGCGAGTAATGCAAATTATTCAGCATATATTCCCCATAACCGGGGGTGACAAAAAACTCGGGCTTTTTCATTGTGTTCCTTTGTTCAGTACGTTGTGTTTATTATGTAGAAAAGAGGTTTGTAATCTAATTCACGCGATGAATTCGATGCCATACTTGGGTGCCGCTGCCAAAACTCGCTCGATCGCTTCCGGAGTGACTGAGCGTAATGGAGCCTCTAGGTTGTCTACTGGAACTCGGCATCTCTAAAGTGTGGTGAGTCGAAGTACCTGATTGCTTTCAGATTCTTACGATGATTTCTCAAATACCTGTGATGAACTGTCGCGGCTAGTCGCGCCCTGCGACAATAATCTTTTCGGCTAGACCGACTGGGTTAGAAAACATCACCTCATGACCACCCGGCATTTGCACGAGCCGAAATAGCCCCAAGCGGCTAGACATTTTGGGATGCCAACCCCACTCGCCTTGGGGCAGGCAAGTATCTTCTGTACAGTAGAGGTAACTTTTAGGAATCGATAGCGAGTAAAACTGCTTCAAGTCCAGCTTGTCAATCAATGGTTGATACGGTTCAGGGGATAATTGTGTGTAACTGGATTGAGCCAGCTTGAGGTCAGCATCGTTGAGAAACACTTCTCGCCAAATCTCAAAAGGCATCGTTATCGTATTATCGTCCGATTCTCTCGCTAGATTGTCGAGTAACGCTTGAGTGTCAGGTGGGATGTTGTCTTTGAGGCTCTCACCATCATTCAGGACAAAGGCATTGAAAAAGATTAGCCGTCGAATGCGATCGCGGATTGCTTCAGCAACTTTGGCAATAATGCTGCCACCAAAGCTATGTCCAAGTAAGACAATATCGGTTAAGTCTTTCTCAACAATGTAATCGACGATCGACTGGGTACATTGAGCATGGTTGACGTTTTTATTCACGCCTTTACCATGACCCGCGATCGTGGGAGCAAAAGCCTGATGACCTTTCGCTTCTAGATGTTGGATGACCGCGTTCCAAGCAGAACCATCGTGCCACGAGCCGTGAACTAAGACAAAGGTTGACATTGGATGACTCCTTGCAATGCGGGATGAATATTCTGTTCTAATGACATTAAAAGTTTCTCCTTTGCTATCTGCAACGAATTCATTACGTTTCTGTAGCAGCGGAAGGTAAAGTTCCAGGTGGCCCTAAAATTTCGTCGCCAATCTCAACAGAAATCTGATCAACCAGCGATCATTATTAAAAACTCGAGATTGATCTGCTTGATGACGCTGCTTGAGACCTGCAACGAGGTCGGTTACTTGACGTTGAGCCTCTGCACTCAGCGAGTCAAACTCGTCCAAGAAGAATTGCCGTTCTAGCCTTAACTTCCGGGTATTGAGCAACCCTTCGATCTGTCTAACCTTCGTCGTGTTTCGTTACGACATATAGCGGCAGCGAATCTCGTGACGGTGAAGCTTTGGTTTGTCCGGGTAGTATTACCCTGACAACTCCGTTCATGAGAGCAAGTTGAGGATTCAGGAAGTGGACGAAATTCACCTCACCCTCCAAACGTGTTCCTTTGACAACCGTGTCGAACGCTTGCTGATGAAATGCAGCGATCGCTTTTCGACCCTTGAGATGCGTTCCCTCGAACGCGATGAAATCGGCAGTTTCGCTAAACGGGGCAGCAAAGCCTTCCCCGCTACCTCGATTCCAAGCATCAATCATCTGGTGAAGGAAAGCACGGATTGCCGACTCGTCAGCAGTAGTGGTGGTTTGAGCTGTTTGTGAATTCATAGTTTTGAGCGATTGGATTAGAGTGATCCGGTTGCCTCAATTTCAGGTGCATAAATCGTTTCGTCTTCTTTGCGCCAAGCTGGATCGACTAGACAAACGAAAACAATAGGTTCGTCGCCATAGTTGTGAAGGAACTGGATTGCATTTGGAGGAATGTAAACCGCATCGCCTGGTTCAACGCGACAAACTTCACTGTCGATCGACATTTCTCCAACACCGCTAATGATGTAATAAACCTCAGAAGTCTTTAGAGAATGGGGAATCGAAGTTTTGCCAACAGGCAAGATCGCATGCGCCAAACTGTAACGCAAGTTGATGTCTTGTTTGTCAGGATGAAGCAGTTCGCGCAGAACAGTTCCATCTCCAGCGATAATTTCTTCACAGTCGTTTAGTTTTTGGATCAGCATACGTTTAGGTTTGCAATTACACAATCGGAGCAAGTTCAGAATCTGTGAATTTTGAAGGTTATACCAATTCTCCAAAATTATGCTACATTATTTAGTGCCGATAGAATATAATCCCATCCCGTGATAGATGCGATTGTTTCACTTGAAAATTCTTCAATAAAATTG
>NZ_JAUBPW010000098.1:0-18852 GCF_036700965.1 Microcoleus sp. Pol8_D6
CCTCATTCTCTCCTGGCGCGGTGGCTCTAGTTCTTCTTTTGCCACCGTTCTCATCTTTGGTTAGTCTAAACTACAGTCTAAAATGATTGTGGCTCAACTACATTAGTTACTGTTCGGGATTAGATTGTACCGAAGTTACAGCATTTCAGGCTTCGTGGAAAGAGCGGTTTCAAAATGCTGTAGATGAAACGCATAGGCATCAGTCGATCGCAGTTTTGCTAACAATTAAAAAAGCTAAGGATTATTGGCATCAAATTAAGCCATCCGGTGACTTTAGCCGGGAAGATTGGGTATTTAGAGAGCAACTCTCGTTAGAAATTGGGAAATTTTATTCAGAGCAAAATAGCGATGTTAAGTCTCATATTCCTTTTTTTTTCAAAACATTGTATGAGTTCGTTTAAATAAAACGCCTCAATTATAATATTCCATTTTCTATCCATCAGTATCGCTAGGAAAACCAAATTGGTCTGGTAATTCAGCAGAGGTAATTTGCAGAATCTCTAGCAACTTCTTGTATTGAACAGGCGTTAGCTTCGGTACAGATCGCCCGGATTCCCAGTTGCTTACCGTCATTTCCGTAACTCCAAGTGCTTTTCCTAGCTGTTTTTGAGTCATAAACCATTTAACTCGGAGTCTTTTGAGTGGCGATCGCTCGAATTTTTTAAACATTTCCATAAGCTAATTGACCCTGACCGTAAATTGATTTACGCTTACCCTAAATTGATTTATGCTTACCCTAAATTGATTTACGTTTACCCTAAATTGATTTGCTCTAGGCAAATACAGAAACATCAGATAGTATTGCTTTAACAAATTGTGCTTTACGGGAATAGCGGTCTTTTCTTTCATTAGAAATTGTACGCGGTTTTACCGTTACGAAGCATCAAACCAATCCAAAATTATTAGTCAAAGCTATGTTGCAAGATTCATCATCGAACCAAACATCGCCCAATGTTTTAACCAACCAAACCTTTGAGGCCGATCGCGAAGCAGTCCGTCACGTCATCATCGGTTCGCCGCTGGGAGTACGCCGAACTATCCACCAACTGCACGCATTGCGCTACGAGGAAGCTGTTCGTTGGACTCATCCGATCGCCATTCCCGACAATCGCATCATTATTACACCCGATCAGGGAGAAATCATGAGTCTGTTAGTCAAATTAATCCGGCTGCAATGAAGTCATAAATGTGCGATCGATGTTTCTAGATTTGAGTCAAAAGTGCGATCGCGAATCTCTTCTCGTTGCCCGTGCTAAACTCAACAGATATATCCCAAAACTCTTGTCGGGTAGGCTTCCTGCCTGCCCTTGACACAAACTTAACAACTAGCTCGCAATTCAGCTTATGATTGTTATTACCCCCGTCCTAAAACCCGTTAGCCAAATAACGCTTTCTCCCGGTAGTGTCGTAACTATTCCCAATATAAGTTGGCTGGAATTTGAGTCGATTTTGCAGGAATTAGGAGAAAAGCGAAGAACCAGAATTGCCTACAGCAACAGTACCTTAGAAATCATGGTTCCCTTACCAGAACACGAAAGGCCGAAAGATTTAATTTCCGATATTGTAAAAATTTTACTCAAGTCAGCGGGCAGAAGATATGAACCTTTTGGTTCTACTACTTTCAAACGGGAAGGTGCAGCAGGAGTTGAACCTGATGCTTGCTTTTATATTCTAAATTATCAGCGGATGATTAATCGGCGCCGACTTTTACCGGACGATCCGCCGCCGGATTTGGCAATTGAGACGGATGTTACTTCTAAAACTAAGATCGATGCCTATAAAATTATTGGAGTTCCAGAAGTATGGGTTTACGACAGCGGCAGACTTCGCATTTATTTGCTGCAAGATGGAGAGTATGTAGAATCCGATATAAGTCCGAATTTTCCAGAAATCGCGATCGCCCAACTGATTCCGGCTACAGTGGAACGTGCTTTGCAGGTAGGGAGTTGTCAAGCGCTAGAAGAATTTGAAAGTGCGATCCTCTCCGAGGGCTTCGCTAACGGCTAAACTCGTAGGACACGTTACGCACTTCGCACTTCCCATCCAAAAAATTACACACTTACTCCCACATTGTCAACCCCTAAAGGTCGATAAATTGTATCTCTTTGCTGATAACTCCGCCCCAAAGAACTAATCGCATTTTGCAAATCTTCGACAGATTGACAACTGCCGCCAACCGCACCGGCCATCGTTGTAATGTGCTCTTCCATCAATGTACCGCCGATGTCGTTGCAGCCCCATTTCAGCGCTTCTGTAGCTCCATCTAAACCTAATTTTACCCAACTCGGTTGGTGATTGGAAATCAAATTGCCTAAGAAGATTCTCGATACTGCGGTGAGTAACAATGTATCTGCTAAAACTGGTTGATCGCGGCCGACTCGACTCCGCAAAGGTGCCGGTGCTTCTTGCCCGACAAATGGTAGTAAAATAAATTCTGTAATACGTGCCGGATAGTTTTGGTCGATCGCAGTTTGTTGGAGCGATCGCACTTTTTCTAAATGCAAAACCTGCTGTTGGGCCGTCTCAATATGCCCGCAAAGCATCGTACTCGTTGTCGGCAAACCCAGACGGTGAGCAGTTCCCACAATTTCCAGCCAAGTTGCCGAATTTAGTTTTTCCGGGCAAATTACCCGTCGCACAGAATCGTCGAGAACTTCTGCAGCGGTTCCCGGCATCGAACCGACTCCCGCATCCTGCAAAGCCGAAATTACATAGCTGAAACTCAGATTATCTTCTCTGGCAATAAACTCTATTTCTTGTGGCGAAAAAGCGTGCAAGTGCAACTGAGGAAACTTATCCTTAATAGTTTTCACCAATTGCAGATAATAATGCAAAGATGCGCCGTTCAGCTTAGCTTGAAGATTTAAGCCGCCCTGCATACAAATTTCCGTTGCACCCCGCTGCACTGCATCAGTTGCCTTTTCCTGAATTTGAGCTGCATCTAACCAAAAAGCGCCCTCATCTCCTTCGTCGCGGCGAAATGCACAAAAACTGCAATGCTGCTCGCAAATGTTAGTAAAATTAATATTCCGATTGATAACGTAGGTGACAGTATCTCCTGATTGTTGGCGGCGGAGCAAGTCAGCGGTTGTTTGAATAGAAGCTCGTGCGTCTGGCTCTGTTTGCTGCAAAAGTACCAAGGCTTCTGCAGAAGAGATATTATAACCTTGTAAAGCTCGATCGAGAATTGCATCCACAGTTTTCTTTTTAACTCAGCTACAGAATTACTGACTAGAATTAAGGCGTTTTTATATTTTAACTAATCAATTATGGAGGAACGATATTTTACAATCTCAAGTGCTACCAAACTATTCTTAACTTTCTGAACTCTCAAATTATGGGCAGCTACCAACCAAATCAGGTCTTGCCAGTGCCGTCGGGGCCTTTGCAAATTCCTGCTATACAGACTTTCGGTTCAACTTTTGTACACGCAGGCACACCGCCAATTTATTTTTCCCTGGTAATTCCCACCTACAACGAGCGCAGGAATATCCAGAGTATTGTGGAAAAATTGAGCCAATTGCTCGATGGTATCCTTCCCGGCAACTACGAATTAATTGTAGTCGATGACGACAGCCCCGATCGCACTTGGGAAATCGCCCTGTCCCTGACACCGGAATATCCGCAATTGCGGGTAATGCGCCGAGAAGAGGAGCGGGGACTTTCCACAGCGGTAATTCGCGGGTGGCAGGTAGCTCAGGGTGAGGTTTTGGGCGTCATCGATGCCGACTTGCAGCATCCCCCGGAGACGCTGTTGCAGCTTTTAGCAGAAATTCAGCGGGGAGCAGATTTAGCTGCTGCAAGTCGTCACGTGGGCGAGGGCGGGGTGAGCGACTGGAGCGTTGTCAGGCGATTTTTATCGCGGGGCGCTCAAACCGTGGGGTTGGTGATCCTGCCGGGAGTGGTGGGCCGAGTTTCCGATCCGATGAGTGGCTATTTTATGGTGCGTCGCACTTGCATAGCCGGCAAAACCATGAATCCTGCTGGTTACAAAATATTGATTGAAGTGCTCGGCAGGGGCGATATCCACTGGATTGGAGAAGTTGGTTACGTGTTTCAGGAGCGGCAAGAAGGCGAGAGCAAAGTTACCTGGAAACAGTATATTGACTATTTGCGACATTTGCTTCGGTTGCGGTTTGCCCGCTGGCCGATGGGCCGATTCCTGCGGTTTGGCGTGGTTGGTTTCAGCGGCGTGTTTGTGGATATGGGAGTTTTTTACCTGCTGCGGACTGTCTTTGGTTTGGGGCTGACTCGCAGTGCAATCTTTTCTGCTGAAGTGGCAATTATCAATAATTTCTTGTGGAATGATTTATGGACTTTTCGTGATATTTCTAAGCGGCAGCCAGGAAAGCGCCAGCGCTTGAAACGGCTGTTGAAATTTAATGTGATTTGTTTGATTGGCTTGATTATGAATGTGCTGCTGGTGAATCTGCTGTTTAATGTTTTTAAGGTAAACGAATATTGCGCTAAGTTGATTGCGATCGCGACTGTCACTCTGTGGAATTTCTGGATCAATATGAAGCTGAGTTGGCGGGTGACGGACGTTCAAAAATAGTTTTTAGTTTGGCTATTCGTTAGTTGTTAGTGGTTATTGGAACTGACAACTAAAAACTCCCAACTGACAACTGACAACAGCCAACGGCTAAATGCCTTTAAATGAATGAATGAATTAATGATTAAGAACAAACAACTGTTGTTGCTATTTCTGTGGACCGCGATCGCCTTTATTTTGCGCTTTGCCAATTTGGACTTGAAACCGCTGTGGACGGATGAGTTTTCTACTCTAGTGTTTAGTTTGGGCAACAGTTTTCGCGGTGTGCCGATCGATCGCGCGATCGACCTTTCTACATTATTACAACCCCTACAATTGCGCCCTGATGCTGACACCGCCGACGTGCTCCGCAATTTGCTACTAGAAAGCAACCATCCACCAGTGTATTTTATGCTCGCCCACTGGTGGATGCGACTGTTTGGGCCGACCGAGGATAGTTTAGTTTGGATAGGGCGAGCTCTTCCTGCATTATTGGGCGTGATTTCAGTTCCAGCTATCTACTTTTTGGGGAAATTTGCTTTTAGTTCTCGTTTAGTCGGTCAATGTGCAGCCGCGATGATGGCAGTTTCTCCCTACGGCATTTATCTCGCTCAAGAAGCTCGCCATTACACTTTAGGAATCTTATTAGTTATTGCCTCTCTTTTTTGCCTCACATTAGCTGCAAAAAAGCTGCAACAGGGCGCTCCTCTGCCTATTTGGGCGGTGCTACTTTGGGTAGTTGTTAATTGTTTGGGAATTGCAGCTCACTATTTTTTTACACTGGCTTTGTGTGCGGAAGCAATAGCATTAATTGCTGTAATATGGCAGCAGTTTAATGGAAATTTGCCAATTGACAACAGCCAGCAGCCTAATATTTTGCCATTTCAAATCCTCTGGCGGTTTTTCGCAGTAGCGATGGGTACTTTAGCTGGCGGTTTAGTTTGGTTGCCGGTATTTTTGTCCAATAAATACGGCAGCGAACTAACTAATTGGATTGTCAGCGGCGATCGCACATTTTTAAATTGGATCGCGCCGATTTTTCAAGCTTTAGCTGGATGGATCACTGTCATCTCTCTGCTGCCGGTGGAATCGCCAAATTTGGTAGTAGTAGTAGCATCGGCGATCGTAATGACAATATTTTTTATATTGGTGCTTCCTATCCTGTTTAGCGCTCTTAAAAAGTCCTTAACAGCGCCCGATACTCGTTTAGGTACTGTTATTTTCGGCGGATTTGTGCTAGGAGCAATTTTCCTATTTTTCAGCTTTGCATATATTCTCGGCATTGACCTCACTCGCGGCGCACGATACAATTTCGTCTACTTTCCGGGGGTGATATTGCTTTTAGGAGCAACCTTGGCGGTTATTTGTAACACACCTACAGTAAAAAGTCAATCGTTTAATTTACGGGCGATCGAAGTTCAGGGCAAAAAAGCAGTGGTGCTAATTTTAGTAATGGGTTTTTTTAGCGGTGTCACAGTAAATTCCAATCTCGGCTATCGCAAATATTACAAACCAGACCTTTTAATTCCGATTATCCGCGAAGTATCGAAAGTTCCCGTGTTAATTGCCACTACTCAAAAGACTCATGTAGAAATAGGAGAGTTGATGGGGATAGGGTGGGAATGGGAAAGAAGTTCGGTAACGGATTTTGTAGCGGATGTAACGGATGTTAGGAAGAAAGAAGAAGTTAAAGCCTTTGATTCTCCGCTGTTTCTTTTGGCTAATCAGAGAAGGGATGCACCAGAAATAGCGGCAGGAACACTTGACAAAACACTCAGTCAATTAGAACGTCCGCTAGATTTGTGGTTGGTTAATTTTCGCGCACCTGTCAATATAGAAGCACAGAAATGTCAGCTTGAATCGCGCGAGATGCCTGCAGTGGATGGGTATGAATATCAAGTTTATCATTGTTCTTGAGTTGGCATCGCCCGCAACGACAGTTCAATCGACTAGAAAGAGCGATTAATAAATTTATGACTCCGAGGCATGACAATATTCGCACAGACCTTTTGCTCTCTGACGAACTTGATTTTGGATATTTTCAGGGATTTGATGGCTAGCGGACATTTCTACACAGTAGGCTGAATCTGACCCAAGAAAAGATTGCGGACAGTCCGATTTATAAAACTGAGGTAATCGTCGATTTCTTCGTAAAGATTGAGTTCTTGTTCTTCGTCAGAATTTAGAGGGAAAGTTTGTTGTTTGTCCAACAGTTCTTGGATGCGATTTTTGACAGTTGTGGAGGCTTTAAAAATTGGTATGTCTTCCACTAATTCAATTCGGACAGCTCCTTCTATAAGTAGAGTATCGCGCAGGTTTTCCAGTTTTGGCAGGATTAGCATCGTTGTGAATTTTATGGGCTTCCATCTTGATTATATCTAGGTTTTTTTCAATCTTTCCTCACACTATCGGGCACGCCCACCGCCGAAATACCCGATATCGCCTTTAAGTTTTGACACCGAATCAACTCGTTAAAATCCAAACTGCGCCCTTCAATTTGCGCCACAGCCTCGATCGCCCCCAGCAAATGTCCGGCCGCTTCCGCTTCGTTGTAACCACGCCTTCCCGCTACTCTAATCGCTCCTTCGTCAGCATCTAACTCTACTTGGGAACTGCGGTTGTCGCGCCAAATTCGAGTCATGGCGAGTCCTGTCAAACCGCCCGCGATCGCAGTGCCGATCGCATCTCCCTGCAACAATTCTACAACAGTCCCGACAATTCCCGCCAGAGCCGCACCTTGATAAATATCCGGTTTAAACCACTTAACATTGCACAGAAAACTTACATTCCGCAATAGCAGTAAATCCCGCTGCGGCTTAGATAGCAGCCGCCACAAATCAAAATTAATATAAATCGGGCGCGATTGATTCCAAGGCAAAGGAAAATCGCAGTCAATTACCGTTGATTGTTGTGGTTTATTAATTATTTTACACGTCATGCGACCGGAAGCGGGCATCACATCTAACAGGCGGCGATTTTCTGGATCGGGATTCATATTTTTTGGGAATTGGTTATTGGTAATTAGACCTATAGCAGAAATTTTTGATTAATATGTCAACCGCAGATTCAAGGCAGATAAACGCAGATAATTTTTAGATAGTTTGGGAATGCTTGCAATTTGAGTCTAATCTGTAGGGACACGGCAATGCCGTGTCCTTTTCCCATAGCTCATTTAAGGACTTTTCTTAGAGTCTGATTTGGGAGATTATTGAGCTTTCGGAGTTGCTTTTTCACTCTTCGGCGAAGGCTTCGGACTGGCAATTGATGGGGCAACTGACGGCTTTGAATTCGCGGCTGAGGATGGCAGTGGTTTGGGAGAATCAGGGGCTGTTAGCGGGGCAGCAGGGGCTGTTTTAGCGCCTAAAATGCTGGCGTCTCCGGTGTCGAAGGTTCCCGCGATGCAAGCGATCATCATTGTCGCTAAGGTGCCGACAAATAATGCTTTCCAACCGAGTTCGGAAATGTCTTTGCGACGGGATGGAATTAGGGCGATTGTGCCGCCGACAAATATGCCGACGGATGCTAAGTGGGCAAAGCCGGAAAGGGCGTAACTGACAATTAAAACTGTACGATCGCTCACCAGTCCTTTTGCCGATGCTTCTGCTAAACTTTGATAGGGCGGAATGGCTGTTTCTAACAACCTGCGACCGATAATTACTGACGCTTGCCAAGAGTCGTCTAATGAAACTCCTGTTAATAGCGTCAGGGGATAAAATAAAAATCCCATAATGTTGGCTAAGGTGACAACTTTGAAAAAGCCACCAATGGGGCCGGGCAAAATTGCCAGCCAACCAAAGAATTGATTGATTAAGGAAACTAAGCCTAAGATTAAAATCAAAACAGCGGCAATTGCTACTGCCATTTTTACACCGTCCAATGCACCAATTATCGCTGCATCTAAAGGGCTGACTCGTTCGATGGGTTCTCCCCCAACAGTCTCTTGTGTGAATTCTTCGCGCTCCCTGTCCGAAATTTCTTCGCCCACAAACTCGCGGCCTTTAGGCTTGGGTTCTTCCTTGGGAATGCCACCCATTGTCAGGGGCACTCCTGTTTCGGGTACTAAGATTTTGGATAGAACAAAACAAGCGGGAATAGCGATAATTGAGGCTGAAACTAAGTGTCCTAAAATATTGGGAAAAACTGGCTTGAGAAAACTAACGTAAATTGCTAAAGTTGAAGAAGCAGCGGTTCCAAAACAGCAAGAGAGGATTGCACAAAGTTCCGAACGAGTCATTCTTGGCAAATAAGGCTTGACGACTATTGCCGCTTCAATTCCTACGAAAATATTAGCCGCACCGCTGAGGGCTTCCGCGCCGCTCAACCGCATTGTCATATAAAAGATTTTTGCAAAAAGTTCGGTGATAATTTGAATCACGCCGATGTTGTATAGCAAGGCCATGAGGCCAGAAAAAAAGATGACTGTCGGTAAAGCTCGAAAGGCAAAAATATATCCTAAATTAACTGCCGGATCTTTACCAGGTATCGGTACAACATTGCTCCCGAATACAAATCTCGCTCCAGCGTCAGCAGCGGTGAATACTCCATCCAGTAAGCTAGTAAACCATTCTAAAGCGATGCGAGTTGGGGGGAACAGGAATACTAAAAATCCTAAGACTAATTGCAGGCCAATGCCCCAGATGATGACGCGCCAAGGTATATACTTCGACTGTCGGTTTTCTGAAAAAACCCAGGCGATCGCACATAAGCCAAAAATGCCCAGAAACGAGATAAGATTGTAGATAGACATGAGCCTAGTCCTTGAAATAGTTGAGAATGCCGATCGACGGCTTGCACCACATCAGTTATACTATTCATCTGACGGCAAATGCTAAAAAAAAATAACGGGCAGATAAATTACGCACTCAACAGCGTACTTATGTCATTGCTTAGGTCATTCCGAACTCTGCGGATCTTTAGCAAGCCTTGATTTGCCGTAATTACCAGCAGTTTAAATAGAAACTCTAACACATGGAAGCTTTTGCTCCACATCCTCCTGAATGGACTGCAACGGCGGTTCACGCTAATGAGTTTTGCTGTCCCAAGTGCGGCGCTAGCTGTACGGATGCCGCTGAGGTCTGGATTAATCGCCGATCGCCAGTATACACCGAGTTCAACCGCCGCAAGTGGCAAGAATTTTACCGATGCCAGTGTGGCGGTGTGTGGTGGGCTTGGAGTAACGATAGGCCTCCTTCTGAACTTGTGCGTCGCGATGAAATCTCGAATGACGGCCCGGATGACAGCCCGGATGATGATTTTTAGAACCGTGACAGAATTTTCGCTTTTCGCTTTGCGATTTTTTTATTTAAAGGTGCGCGGCATGGCGCACCCTACGTTTAGATAATTTATCGCCCGTTCTCAACTAATTGAGCACGTCAAGTATTCCCTTGACTACGCCTTCCATGACTCTTTCAATTAAGCTCAATTCATTTTCGCCGATCGACTCATTTAAGAGCATTGACTGAATTCGCTGTCTGTCATCGCGAGTCAGTTCGCCTGACGAAAATATCCGCTCTACTATTTGTTCAGTTAGAAATTGGAAAGCTGGAGTTTGCATGGTTGGTCTCTAAAAGCATTAATATTTTGTTTTTAACTTCATTAGAGCAGCCAGTTATTTTGCGGGTTTTTGCCGTCCCACCCAGTCAGTGCTGAAATCATAAGGCTTTGAGGGCATTTTGTCAAGATACCTGCGACAGATAAATATAAAATCTGCATTAAATTTCCGACATTCTGGCAACGGGTGGTTTTGGAGTGCGATCGACCCCCGGCGGTGGCGGTATTCGATCGACCTTTTTAAGTTTATTGGCACTTGGGCGGAACATTACAGCTCAAAAAAAATCAAAACGAGAAGAGATTAGAATGGGGCATGGGGCATGGGGCATGGGGCATGGGGCATGGGGCAAACAGGGAATTGGTAATAGGCAATTAACTTTTATGACTTCCCTCGAACCTCTTCTTTCTTCCTTCCTTCCGGCTAATGACTAATGACTAAGAACTAATGACTAATGACTAATGGCTTCCTCCAATGACCTATTTTCGTTCTGCTCTAATTTTGACATTAGGTTTTTGGCTGCTACCGCTAGCAGTGCGATCGCAACCCGTAGTCCCTGCTACTGACGGCACAAATACTGTTGTTAATTCCGAGCAAAACCGCACAGACATTAGTGGCGGACAACGGTCAGGAAACGGGGCAAATCTGTTTCACAGCTTCAGCCAATTTAATCTCAGCGAAGGTCAAATAGCTAATTTTATAACTAATCCAAATATTCAAAATATTTTAGGGCGGATTTCCGGCGACAATGTTTCCGTCATTAACGGTCTGATTTCTGTAAGCGGCGGTAACTCAAATTTATTCTTAATGAATCCGGCGGGAATTGTCTTCGGTCAAAATGCTAGATTAAACGTGCCGGGGTCTTTTTTCGCAACAACTGCTACAGGTATTGGGTTCGGCGATCGCTGGTTCAATTCTGCCGGAATTAATGATTACAAAGCTTTACTGGGAAATCCCAATCAATTTAATTTTAATAACTCACAAGTTGGTGCAATTGTCAATGCTGGAAACTTGGCAGTTGGCAGCGGGCAAAGTTTAACTTTGCTCGGTGGCACCGTTGTTAATACAGGACAATTATCCGCTCCCCATGGTCAAGTTACTGTGGCTGCTGTTTCGGGACAAAATGCAGTCCGTATCAGTCAAGTTGGCAATTTATTGAGTTTAGAAATTACTCCGTCTTTGCAGTTAGAAAACTCGGTGATTGCCCCGGTTTCTTTGCCTCAGTTGCTGACGGGGCCCGGCGTAGCGTCAGCCACAGGTTTAACGACTAACGAACAAGGTCAATTGGTACTGACTGGCAGCCAAACAGTGCCGGCAGTTGCCGGAAGTGCGATCGTCTCCGGTTCTGTAAATGTATTTGGCCCTTCTGGGAATGCTGGCGGCACAGTCAATATTTTCGGGGAAAAAGTGGGACTCTTCGGCGCAAATATCAATGCTTCCGGGACAGATGGCGGAGGTACTGTGCGCGTCGGAGGCGTTTTCCGGGGGATGGAACCAGTGCCGAACGCACTGGTAACTTATGTTAGTCCTGATTCTACGATCGCAGCAGATGCGATCGACCGTGGCAATGGCGGCACTGCGGTAATTTGGTCAGACAATACAACTCGCTTCTTCGGCAATATTAGTGCTCGCGGGGGCACTGCCGCAGGTAACGGCGGCAGAGTCGAAGTTTCAGGCAAAAATGCTTTAACTTTCCAAGGAGAGGTGGATACCCGCGCGACTAACGGTGCGATCGGCAATTTGTGGCTCGATCCGGCAAATATTACGATCGTCAGCGGTAACGGCGACACCAGCGCGCCATCTGGCGGGGAACTCGCATCGGCACCCGAACCCAATGAAACATCGATCTCAGAAGTACAGTTGGAACAGATGGCAGCCGGCAGCAACGTGATTCTAGAAACCCCCGGCTACATCACCCTCCAAGACTTGCCCGATAACAAACTTTCCCTGCAAGCGAGAACGGGAGACACCGTAACATTTAGATCCGGCGGAGTGTTTGTTGTCAATGACTTCCAGGACGCAATCGAGACTCAAGGTGGCAACATCAACATTTTCGCCAGCAGCATCTCTCTGGGCGGACTTAATGCTAACGGCGGCAATATCGCTATCACTGGTAACGGCATTGACTTCAGAGGTGGCAGCAATTCTGTCAACAGTGCGGGGGGAACAATTCGCTTGCAACCCAACGATAGCCGATCGATTCGGATCGGTGGCACCGGGGATATTTTGGGCATTTTGGACTTGACGGCAAGGGATCTCGGCGCTTTGGCGGGGGATTTCGGCTCGATCGCGATCGGGCGCGAAAACGGTAGCAGCTCCTCGATCGCGATCGTCGCACCCATTACCTTCAACAGCCCGCTGACACTTCAAGGCAGCTCGATCAGGATCGACAATCCCCTGAGAACAAGTGGCAGCGCTAGCTTGACTCTCGACGCGCCCCAAACTGATCTCAACGCCAACATTGCGACATCCGGCGGCGATCTCACTTTTACAGGAAACGCATCCCTCAATGCTGACGTGGCTTTGAGCACGGAACTTAGCGGCAACATTCTGTTCTCCGGCAGCCTAGACGGATCTCACGCCCTAAGATTAGACGCTCAGCGAGTGCTGTTCGGCGGTACAGTCGGTCAAGCTGCACCGCTGGCGAGTTTGACTGTAAACGCCGGCAGTACCGAGGTATCGGCCAATATTGCGACATTTGGCGACATGACTTTCAATAGTAACGTCACAGTCGATCGCACCGCCGCCCTAGCCGCCACTACCGGCAATATCACTTTTGCCAATACCCTCGACAGCAGGCCGGGCCGAGCAAATAATTTGACGCTGCGCGCTGGTGGCAACATTACTTTTGACGGCAGAGTCGGTCAAACTCAGAGGTTGGGCCTGCTCTCGGCTGATGCTGCTAGCGTGACGGCTACTTCCACAATTGCCGCCCGCATTTTGAGCGTTAACGCGCGAGATGCCGTTACCTTCGGGGGGGACAGCACGGCAGCTTTGGGAGCCGATATCAAGGCAGAAAACGTCCTTCTAGAGGGTAATTTAAGGACGGATGGCGGCAGTGTGAATCTGCAAGGAAGCGGGGATGTTCGGACTGGTAATATTACCTCGAATGGTGGGAGAGTTCGGGTTGAGGGAAATACTGTTGCTGCAGGTGCGATCGACTCGTCATCGGCGGGCACAGGAGGCGCGATCGCTCTCCAAACCAATGCTGGGCCTTTAACTGCCGGAGCTTTGAACGCTTCGGGGGCGATCGGCGGAAATATCGATGTCACCTCGAAAGCGGGCATTTCGGCTCTAGATATCAACTCCAGCGGCACTTCAAACGGCAACGGCGGAGGCGTTTCCCTGAACGCGACTGATAACATTCAGTTGGGCTTTATCAATGCTCAAGGTGGCACTGGTGGCGCTGGTGGCAGCGTTGATGTGACAACCCTCGGTTTGTTTCGCTCGAACAATGTTTTCAACGATATATCGGGCAATTCTTCGAGTATTTCTACTGCCGGAGGTGCGGGGGCGGGGGCGATCGCAATTGGGCACGGAGGCGGTATCGATCGACCGTTTGTAGTTGGCGGCGCGATCGACAATGGAACCCTGGGAAGCATTAATGCTGGCGCGGGAAACGCCATTTTGCCCACTTTTTCTTTTGGACAAACTTACACCCAAGGAAATTTACCAAATCAGATTTCCCTAATTACACCGGGCCCGCCCTCTACTCCTGCACCAATTCCCGCACCAATTCCCGCACCAATTACCGCACCAATTCCCGCACCGCCTGTAGTTCCCGTAAATCCTGAGCCTCCCCCATCACTTCCTGCATCTTTGCAAGTAGAATTAGAGTCGCAAAGTAGATACAAACATTCCCAAATTAGGCCGGATATTTTCGCTCCTTCTCGCAGATTCGATTCGGTCGGTTCGGGAGTTTTAGAGTTTGAGCAAACCTTTACTCGCGAGTACGAAAAATATCTAGACTTGCCCGCAAGAACGCCGATTAGTAATATGTCGGTAATTTACGAAACTCTTCGCAAAAACGAAAAAATTACCGGGATAAAATCTGCCATTATTTATATGAATTGGGTCAGCGGCTTGGCTGCCACCACCGCCAAAGAAAATGGTTCAGTGCTGGTGGCCACTCAGGATTTATCTAATCTGTTGCCTGTGAGAAAAAACCTCACCTCCGGGCCCCCTCGCGTCTTAGAAGATAAGTTAGCCCAGAGGTTGCCGCCGGATGGCACAGAAGTTTCCGATGTTCCTAACGGGGAGCATTTAGAATTAGTGTTAGTAACAGCTAACGATGAACCGAGGCGCGTTTTAATTCCGGCGACAACGCGCTGGCAGGTGTTGCAACTAGCCGAGGCCCTGCAAAGCGAAATAACTAATCCCCGAAAAAGAAGCAGCATTAGTTATTTGGATACGGCGCAAAAACTTTATCGGTGGTTAATTGCGCCAGTTGCTGCAGAATTGACAGCTTTAAAAATTGACAATTTAATTGTAATTCCGGCAGCAGGTTTGCGGAGCGTGCCGTTTGCGGCACTTCACGACGGCAAAGGCTTTTTAGTTGAGAAATACAGCATTAGCGTGATGCCGAGTCTGAGTTTGACTGATACTCGCTACGACAATATTGCGGATGATGAAGTTTTGGCAATGGGGGCGTCGGTATTTGAAGATAAAGCGCCATTACCAGCGGTACCGGTGGAGTTAGAGTCGATCGCGCCGCCCGATCGGGGAAAATCATTTTTGAATCAAGATTTTACTCTCGGAAATTTGCAAGCTCAGCGAGCAAATCGACCTTTTGGTATCATTCACTTAGCAACTCACAGCGAATTCCAGCCCGGGGAACCAAAAAATTCTTACATTCAGTTGTGGGATAGTAAATTGCGTATCGATCAAATGCGGCAGTTGCGATGGAATGAACCGCCGGTCAATCTGTTAGTTTTAAGCGCGTGCAGTACCGCCTTGGGCGACGAAGAGGCGGAGTTGGGGTTTGCGGGTTTGGCGGTAGCTAGCGGTGCTAGATCCGCTTTAGCGAGTTTGTGGGAAGTCAGCGATGAGGGGACTTTGGGGCTGATGACTGAGTTTTATCGCCAGTTGCGGACACCCAAACGCGGTGGCAATTTGATGATTAAAGCGGAGGCTTTGCGGCGCGCGCAATTGGAGATGCTGCAGGGGCGCGTGCGGATTCAAGACGGGATGTTGCGAGTCGAAGGGCTTTCTGAAAGTCTAATTTTGCCTCCGGAAATTGCGGCGCGGGGCGATCGCGTGCTTTTGCATCCTTATTATTGGGCCGCCTTTACAATGATTGGTAATCCTTGGTAATGAAGATGTTGAATGAAGAAGGAAAAAGAGGCGATTTGCACTCGCTTTCATGGCATGGTGATTCGCCCTATTTATACTCTTATGCAACGCCCACATCTGCTATTAAGACCAAGGGCGATCGCACTTCACTCTGTTTTGCCGGATTTTGCAGGAAACTGGGGAGCGATCGTACTCCTGACCGGAACGTTTAGCCGTCTTATTTTTAAGAAATGTTAATAAACAATAACTTTTCTTTTTAAACTTAAGTTTTTCTTAAAATTTCGGATATTATTATGTATTAGAAGATACATCTACTTAATTAATTAACAATTCCTAAAAAAATAATTGAGTATTAATACTCACAAGAGGATATAAGAATGATTAACTTACCGGGCTACGAGATTACCAACCAAATCCATGAAAGTAATAATTCTTTAGTTTACCGGGGACTGAGAAAGCAAGACAACAAACCAGTAATTATCAAATTTCTCAAACAAGATTATCCGATGCCAGCTTCGTTAGTCAGATACAAGCAGGAATACGAAATTACACACAATCTTAACCTAGAAAGTGTGCCTAAAACCTACGGCTTAGAAAGATCCCATAACAGTTTGGCTATCATTTTCGAGGATTGTGGTGGAGACTCATTAAAGCTCTTGTTGGCTTCTCACAAACTTACCTTAGAAGAGTTTTTGTTAACAGCTATTAAAATAACCCGGGCTTTAGGTGAAATTCATCGACATAAAATTATTCATAAAGATATCAATCCCAGCAATATTATTATTAACTCAACCACAGGGCTAGTTCAAATTATAGATTTTGGCATCTCTACTGTTTTAAAGCGCGAAAATCCTACCCTGAAAAATCCTAATGTTTTAGAAGGCACTCTGAGCTATATATCGCCGGAACAAACAGGCAGAATGAACAGATCGATCGACTACCGCACTGATTTTTACTCATTAGGAGTCACTTTTTACGAACTGCTAACGGGGCAATTGCCCTGGGATTACAGCGATGCAATGGAATTAATCCACTGTCACATTGCCAAACAAGCAGTACCGCCCCATCAAATCAATCGAGAAATTCCTAAAGCTGTTTCTGATATTGTGATGAAGCTATTAGCGAAAACCGCTGAAGCCAGATATCAAAGCCCTTGGGGAATTATCGCTGACTTAGAAGAATGCTTAGAACAATTAAAAACTATGGGACGAATTGCAGATTTTGCGATCGCCCAAAAAGATATTACAGATAAGTTTCAAATACCTCAAAAACTCTACGGCAGAGAAACAGAAGTTGAAACCTTATTAGCAGCCTTTGAGCGAGTCAGCAGGGGCAGCACCGAAATGATGCTAGTATCCGGTTACTCTGGCATTGGAAAATCCGCCTTAGTACAAGAAGTTTATAAACCAATTACTAAAGCCAGAGGTTATTTTATTGCCGGAAAATTCGACCAATTTCAACGAAATATTCCTTACGCGGCAGTTGTCAAAGCCTTTCAATCATTAGTTAAGCAACTCTTAACTGAAAGCGAAAATCAACTCAATACCTGGAAACAAAAAATATTAGCGGCCATTGGCGCTAATAGTCAAATCATTGTAGATGTCATTCCTGAAGTAGAATTAATCATTGGCCCACAGCCAGCCGTACAAGAATTAGGCGCTACTGAAGCACAAAACCGCTTTAATTTAGTATTTCAAAAATTCATCCGCGTCTTTTGTTCAGTTGACTATCCCTTAGTCATCTTTCTCGACGATTTACAATGGGCTGATGCCGCCACATTGAAATTGCTACAAGTAATGATAGCAGATGAGCAAACCAACTATCTATTTCTAATTGGTGCCTATCGAGACAACGAAGTCAACCCATCTCATCCTTTAATGATGACTTTGGACGAGCTGCAAAATCAAGGTGCAAGAATCGAGCGAATTACTTTAGCTCCCTTACATCTTCACCACATAGTTAACTTAATTACTGATACCGTGCGTAAAGACCAAAACTCAGCGCTCCCCCTAGCCGAGTTAGTGGTCAGTAAAACTCAAGGTAATCCTTTTTTTGTCAATCAGTTTCTCAAAACTCTCTATCAAGAAAACCTGCTAAAATTCAACTTTCACGAAAGAAACTGGGATTGGAACATTTCCGAAATTGAATCAGTAGGTATTACTGATAACGTCATTGAATTGATGATTGGCAAACTGAAAAGACTCCCCCCATCAACTCAACAAGTTTTGCGTTTGGCTGCTTGCGTGGGTAATAGTTTTGACTTAAACACTCTCTCAATTATAAATGAAAAATCTTTGGGAGCCACGTTTCAAGAACTCTTGCCAGCCATCCAAGAGGGATTGATTCTAACTACTTCTGACTTAGGTGCTACCGAATCAGAAATAATTAATTCCGACTTAGTAATTACTACTTATAAATTTTTGCATGACCGCGTGCAGCAGTCGGGTTACGCATTGATTGACTCAAAACTGCAAACCGCAATTCACCTACAAATTGGTCGTCTGTTACTAGCAAATATTTCTCCTGAACGACAAGCCGAAAGAATTTTTGAAATAGTCGATCATTTGAATTCTGGTCGGATTTTAATCATTGATGATCACGAGAAAAGTGAACTAGCTATTTTAAATTTAACCGCCGCTCGCAAAGCTAAAGATGCAACGGCTTATGCTGCTGCCAGAGACTACTTAAAATTCGGTCGAGAAATTTTACCGGGCGATATTTGGCAAGACTCCTACGAACTAGCTTTTACCTTTCATAAGGAGCTGGCAGAGGCCGAATATTTAAACGGCAATTTTGAAGAATCAGAAGCTTTAATAGAAGTGGCATTTGCCCAGGCAAAATCTGAGCTAGAACAAGCCGAAATTTACAACATTTTGATCGTGCAATACACTCTGCTGAGTAAATATGAAGCAGCAGTTCAATCGGGATTAAAAGCCCTTCAATTGCTGGGCATAGACTTGGCTGAAGATAGTTTAAGTGCGGCGATTAATGCGGAAATGGCGACAGCTACATCTAACTTGGCAAACCAAAAAATTGCTTCATTAATTCATGCCGAAAAGATGAAAGATCCGGCTCAACTAATGGCAATGAAATTATTGGGTAACATGGGGCCGCTAACGTTCTTTTCATCTCAAGAACTGTGGAAGTTGACTGTGATTAAAGCGATTAACCTTTCTCTCAATTACGGTTTTGTAGCGGGAGGGTCTTACTGCTATTCATGTTATGGAATTATTCTGAATTCAATTTTAGGAGATTACCAATCGGCTTATGAGTTTGGCAGACTCGCTCTGACTCTCAGCGAAAATTCAAATAACTTGTCTCAAAACTGCCAAGATAGTGTGATCTTTGCCAATTACTTAAACTGCTGGGTGAGACCGCTCAAAACTACGGCGGAAATTAATAACGAAGGTTATAAAGTTGGCTTGCAATCGGGCAATTTGCAATGGACGGGTTATAACCGGATGTTTCAAACTATTACCTA
>NZ_JAUBPW010000146.1:0-3225 GCF_036700965.1 Microcoleus sp. Pol8_D6
TTGGTAATTTACTTTCATACAATCGTCCTTTTGCTAGAAGTGCTATTGTAGCATATTTTTGGAGAAGTGGTATAACACTATTTTCGAGATTTGTAAAAGCGCAAAAACAGTTTTTCCATTTCAATCCAGACAAACATCAGGGCGCTGAAACCGAAGCAAACCATCAATTCAAACGCCGTTAAATAATGAGTGCCGAAAAATGCTCTCAGCGGCGGAACGTAAATCAGCATTAATTGCAAAGCAGTAGTAACAATCACAGCCCCCCACACAAAAACATTAGTGAAGGGATTTAACTCAATAGTTAGCTGAGTGTTAGACCGAATGGCGATCGCGTGACCCATTTGCGCCAAACAAAGAGTTGTAAACACCATTGTTTTCCAAGCCTCGGGATCTCCAACATGGTTAGGGTTGGTGGTATATCCGTAAGCCCAGGACATCATCGCGATCGTCAAAATTGCAAAAATAATCCCGATCCGAATCATGTAAGAACCCAAACCCCGCGCAAAAATACTTTCTCGCGGACTGAAAGGAGGCTTTTTCATTACGTTCGGTTCCCCCGGTTCGACCGCCAATGCCAAAGCGGGAACGCCGTCTGTTACTAAGTTCATCCACAAAATTTGCAGTGGCGTCAGCGGCACTCCTCCCAAACCCATTAAAGGTGCGGCCGCAATTGTCAAAACTTCGCCGATGTTGCTGCCCAAAATGTATTTAATAAAGCGGCGAATATTGCTATAAACCACTCGCCCTTCTTCAGCGGCGGCGACAATAGTTGCGAAGTTGTCGTCGAGGAGCACCATATCGCTAGCTTCTTTGCTGACATCGGTGCCGGTAATCCCCATAGCGATTCCGATATCGGCTTGTTTCAAAGCGGGGGCGTCATTAACGCCATCGCCGGTCATCGCCACAAATTTGCCCCAACTTTGCAAAGCTTGGACTATTCGCAATTTGTGTTCGGGGGAAACGCGGGCGTAAACACTAACCTGTTCGACTTGCTGTTTGAGTTCTTCTTGGCTAAGCTTTTCTAATTCTTGACCTGTGAGAACTCGATCGCCCTCTTTAGCAATACCTAAATCGTAGGCGATGGCTTTTGCTGTCAATTGGTGGTCTCCTGTAATCATCACCACCCTAATGCCTGCATCGCGGCACTTCACCACTGCTTCCCGGACTTCCGGGCGCGGGGCGTCCAGCATACTGACGAGTCCCAGCCAAATCATTTCTTGTTCGCTGGTTTCCTCGGAACCTTGGGGCGGCAAGTTTTCCCAGAGTTTGTACGCAAACCCCAGGACTCGCAAACCGCCACTTGCCATGTTGTTGTTTTCGGCGAGGATGCGATCGCGCATTTCCTGATTTAAAGGTTGTACTCGATCGCCCGCTATAATGCCTTTGCAGCGCTCCAAAGTCAACTCTGGAGAACCTTTTGTCAGCATCAAATAATTCGACTGCTGTCCTTCGGCTGCTGGAAATCCCGAATGTCCCGATCTGCCGGGCACTTCGCAAATCACGCTCATCCGTTTGCGTTCGGAAGAAAAAGGAAATTCTGCCGTCCGCGGCAGCAATTGAGACTGTTTTTCCTTATATATTCCTGCTTTTCCCGCTACACACAGCAGAGCTCCCTCCGTGGGGTCGCCCAAAATCTTCCATTCTTGCTGTTCTTGCTGCAATACTGCGTCGTTGCACACTGCACAGGCAATTAATAAAGATTCGACTTCTGGATATTCTTCTAAATTATTAATTTGGGTCGATGTATGCCGATCGGTAAAATCTCCGATCGGTGCATAGCCGTCGCCTGCCACGGCGACTGTGCAGTCGCCCGTAGACACTAGCTGAACAACCATTTTATTTTGAGTCAGAGTACCTGTTTTGTCAGAACAAATGGTTGTTACCGAACCCAAAGTTTCTACCGCAGGCAGTTTGCGAATCAGGGCGTTTCGCTTCACCATCCGCCTAGTTCCGAGTGCTAGAGTGACTGTCACGACTGCTGCAAGTCCTTCGGGAACAACAGCCACAGCCATGCTTAGAGAAACTTCTAACAAATCTTCCCACCTGCTGGTATCGAACCCGATGCTGCCGTTTTGGAAGGTAATCATGCCGCCGATGACGACAATTGCGACTAAGGTTAGGGCACCGGAGACTAGAACCTTTCCCAACTGATCCATCCGCTGTTGCAGGGGAGTCGGTTCGTTTTCTACTGACTGAAGCATGGTGGCAATTTTGCCGAGTTCAGTTTGCATTGCGGTGTTGGTGACGATCGCCTTTGCTCGTCCCTGAACAACTTCTGTGCCCTGAAAAATCAGGTTAAGTCGATCGCCCAAGGAAGCATCTTCTGGAAGTTCTAGATCGGCTTGCTTGGTGACTGCTAGAGCTTCCCCTGTCAAAGCTGATTCTCTGACTTGCAGATTTGATGTTTCGATCAAGCGTGCGTCTGCTGCTATTTTTACCCCAGCCTCCAACAGCATCACGTCTCCAGGTACGAGTTCCTTGGCTGCTATTTCTGAAGTTTTGCCGTCCCGCAGGACTCTGACTAGGGGAGAAGCGAGGTTTTTGAGGGCTGCGAGGGCTTTTTCAGCACTTTGCTCTTGGAAATAGCCGAGAATGCCGTTGAGTATGACGATCGCAAAAATGGCGATCGCATCTTTGGGAAAAGTATTCGACCGAAAGTCCAAAAACCCCGAAATCACGGCCACACCCATCAGCATCAACAACATGATGTTGGTGAACTGATCGACAAAAATCGACCACGGACTGCGGCCTCCTGTTTCTTCGAGTTCGTTGGGGCCGTATTGCTGCAAGCGTTCTGACACCTGTTTGCTGCTCAAGCCAGCGTCTTTGTTGCTGCTTAGCTGCTGGAGAGTTTGGTCAATTGCTACGGTGTGCCAAGAAGAGGGAGAATTTGAAGACATAAATTACGATCAATCGTGGGGCATAAAGGTGGTTGTGGCCGGACAGGTACAGCCGATCCATCTGGCTGATTACAGTGAGAGAGTTTTAAGTTTTGAGTTCTGAGTAAAAAACTGTTTAACTTGCGACTCGTTTTGGGCGGTTCGATGCCGGGGAAGCAAAAAGCTTTTAACTTCACTGCGTCTGGCGGCTCCATCGCGCCGTTTGTAGACCTACCGCTGATAGCACCTATCCACCTTACCAAAAATAATGGGTTTGGTTGAGTCGATGGGAGGTATTACCCTCCGCACCTCTCAGTTAGATCCGGACGTGCGATTTTCACCGCAT
>NZ_JAUBPW010000099.1:0-3270 GCF_036700965.1 Microcoleus sp. Pol8_D6
GAAGTGATTGCCTCTTTGACTGGATATCCATTCATATTAAATGGGTTATCTGTAGCAAATATTTAGGAAAATGGTATTATAGGGTGAAAAACCAAGGTGATGAGAGTCTCGCTGCGTCCAGGGCTTTTCAGAAAAGGTACACACATCGCGTAAAATTTGAATGTCGCGGCACTAGGAGCAGGGACTGTGAGAGTGGTGATTCTGGGAGGGCCAGGAGCGGGAAAGGGAACTCAGGCTGAACTACTGTGCAGCAATTTGAGCCTTCCTTTGCTGGCGGTGGGGGACATTCTACGGGAGGCGATCGCAGAAGACACAGATTTAGGCAAGCTGGCGGTGTCTTATGTCGAAAGAGGGGAATTAGTTCCCGATGCAACTATGATTGAATTCTTTCGCCGCCGGCTGCTGCTGTGGGATGTCTTTAATGGCTGGGTGTTGGAGGGCTATCCGCGAACGGCTTTTCAAGCTGAGGAGTTGGATTTTTTATTAGATGAGTTGGCGCAGGAGCTAGATTGGGCCGTTTGGCTGAAAGTGCCGATCGAGGTTTTGCTGAGTAGGTCGATCGAGCGCGATCGATCGGATGACCATCCTGAAATTTTACAGCGTCGGCTCGATTTATACCACAAGCAAACTATCCCGATTTTAGATTATTACGAGCATCGCAACAAACTGTTAACTGTCCATGGCGACCAATCCCGAGAACAAGTCCAGCAGGATCTTCTCAAATTGATCGAGGCTAAGGGCCAATCGGCATAAGATTTTACATTTTAGATTTTAGATTTTAGATTTTAGATTTTAGATTGAATAACTGCATATTTAACGAATCCAAAAAAACGGAAGATTAATACCAAGTTTTAAATTTTTAATGCCCAATTACCCATTGCAAATCACCTAAATATTATGTCTTTCCAACGTCCCGACGGCAGACAACCAAATCAAATTCGTCCGATTAGTTTCGATCGACAGTTTACTAAATTTGCTAGCGGTTCCGTGCTAGCTAAAAGTGGCGATACTCAGGTACTTTGTAGCGTTACAATCAAGCCGGGAGTGCCGAGATTTTTGGAGAATACTGGACAAGGTTGGCTAACAGCGGAATACCGAATGTTGCCGGGATCTACGCCGCAGCGACAAGAGCGGGAATTTATGAAATTATCGGGACGGACTCAAGAGATTCAGCGGTTGATTGGGCGCAGTTTGCGATCGTGCTTGGATATGCAATTATTGGGAGAACGCACCATACTTGTAGATGCGGATGTTTTGCAAGCGGACGCGGGGACTCGCACAACTTCAATTACTGGGGGGTTTGTGGCTGTGGCTGATGCTTTGAACAAGTTGGTGCAAAAAGGTGATTTAGTGCGATCGCCCCTGATTCGTCAAGTGGCGGCCGTGTCTGTGGGCCTTTTGGAAGGCGAGGCGTTTTTAGATTTGAATTATCTTGAAGATGTGGCGGCGGAAATTGATTGTAATGTGGTGATGAATGGAGATTTGAATATCATCGAAATTCAGGGAACTGCGGAAGAGGGAAGTTTCAGTCGGAGTCAGTTAAATCAAATTTTGGATGTGGCAGAAACCGGGATTCAGGAATTGTTGGAGGCTCAGCGGCAAGCTTTAGTGGAGTAGGATTTACGCATGGGAGTTTAGAAACCGGTTTTTGACGATAATACTTCGTTTCAGTCGGAACTTGCTGGCTTGCGGGCGATCGACCTTTCCCGCAAAATCATTGATATTCAACCAATAACAAATCACTAATCACTAATCACCAATTACCAAGGACTCCCAATCATCACAAAAGCCGACCAATAATAAGGATGGGACAACTTTAAATCCGCAAACCCTTGCAGCGAAGCTGGCAACTCCACCCCCTCACCCCGACTCAAACCCCGCAATCGGCCACCCTCCAAACGCACATCTCCCCGCAACATCGCAATTTGCGCTTGTCGCAGCGCCGCCCCCTTAATTCGCGCCGTCTTCAACTGCTGGTAAAACTCACTCATCAATCCCAAAGTACCTTCATCACTCACGTACCACAAACTCCCCAAAGCCGTTTGCACCCCCGCTTGCAGCGCCAACCCCCCAAAACCCAACTCCGCCTGTGCATCTCCCACCGCAGTCCGACAAGCACTTAAAACTAACATATTCACCTGCGGATCATTCAATCTCAAATCCCGCAATTGATCCAGTCGCAGCCGACTATTCCACAACTGAATAAAAGAATTATTCGGTGCTCCCGGTCGAAATTCGCCGTGAGTAGCTAAGTGAATAACCCCAAAAGGTCGGCTTTGATGCTGTCGCTTTAAATTCTCCAAAGTGAAATCCTCATTCAGAAAACTAACTCCTGGCCACTCTCGGGAAATAGCGGCTATTTCAGCAGGAACTGCCGGCAAAGGATTCAACTCGGAAAATTCCGAGGCACCCATTGCTAAAACTTGAGAATTTCTGAGATCGACGTAGCGGGTATCTGTTAAATTAATGCTGGGCATCAGGCTGAGACTGTACTTTTCCACCAAAAATTGCTGTCCGTCATGCAAAGCAGCAAAGGGCATACCTCTCAAACCTCGATCGACAACAAAGGAAATAGTATCGGTTTCGCAGTTTTTCAAACTGTCCTCTAAAGGCGCAATCATCCACTTATAAAGCTGTTGGGAAGATGGTAGATAACTCGTAGTAGCCCGCACCCCCGGTTTGGTAATCTCATCCCGGAACTGAGTTACAACTTTCAGCAGTTCTGCCCGGTTCGCAGCCGGCACACTTTTGTGAACCACTTCACCGCAAGAATTTATTAGCATTAAATTTAATTTTTCGGGCTGCGAGAACAGATAAATTAAGCTGGGTTTTGTGCCGGTTTGTGCGCCCACCGATGCTAATTTTTTTTGGATTTCCTCTGAGGATACCAACTCGTTGCTGATGTTGATGCCTAAATATTCCCCAAATTCTTGGCTGAAAGATTTGTCCAGTAGAGACAAAGCTGCCGATATTTTCCCTGCCTCCAAAGTCCTGCCGATGTCGCCGCGAAATGCTGACTGAATAACTGAATCTCTGATTTTTGAATCGATGAAATTTCTGAGTCCTCTGGGAAATTGCATTCTTTCGGGCGGCATCCTGTCTCCGGGTTTTCCTATATCTCGCGATATTCTGTTTTGGTTCTGCCGTTGTTGGCGGCTAAAGGGTTGGTTGGGATCGGGGAAAAGCGATCGCCCTCTATCAAATCGCGCTCTATCCCTTGGTAATATTGGCGGCGAATTGGAGTTATTGGGGTTAGGTAGATTAGGAGGA
>NZ_JAUBPW010000099.1:3370-17524 GCF_036700965.1 Microcoleus sp. Pol8_D6
GTTATTGGAGGAGTTATTGGAGGAGTTATTGGAGGAGTTATTGGAGGAGTTATTGGAGGAGTTATTGGAGGAGTTATTGGAGGAGTTATCGGAGGATCGTTGATGGTTGGTTGATTGGTAGTGACGATCGCACTATTGCCTTGAGTGTAAGAATTGATGAAAGATCGCCCTTGAGTAATCGTACCTAAAGCATTGCTGGCGATCGCCCCAGCAGTACCGTTAGTCGTCGCATCTCCCACCGCAAAAGGTATCGGCGGATTGACATCGCCGCCGCCGTGGCGGATCGTAACTGTACCCGGTTGAGTGCCACCAAGAGTCGAGACGCTAACAGGAGTGCCGTTTTGGTCAAAAGTACCCGTCACTCGAACTAAACCCGGAGTTGTGATCTCAACATTACCGCCCGCAGCATTGATCGATGCAACACGGATATCATTTTGAGCGTTAAGATTTACTGTAGAAGTGGGATCGGCACTAACAACAGGATTAACATTTATTCGCCCAATTGCGATTTCGTTTCCGGCTAAAATTCCGACTCTTTCGGAAGCACTTATATTACCAGTGCTGACTGTTCCCCTGCTGCTAGTGACATCAACTGCAACTCCCTGCAAGTCTCGTGAAGTTACATCCAGCGGCGCTATTAAATTGACATTTCCTGTTGTGGCGTTGGTATTGTCAATATTAATACTTCCCGTATTGCTAGTTACATTAACTCCAACTCCCCGCAACTCTCCTGAATTTACATTACCAGAACTTGTTAAATTGACATTTCCTGTTGTAGCGTCGGTATTGCCAATATTAATACTTCCCGCATTGCTGTTTACATTAACTCCAACTCCCCGCAAATCCCCGGAATTTACATTTAGCAGCCCTGTTAAATTGACAGTATTTTCTGTTGCTGTAGCTGTTTCAATATTAACACTTCCCGAATTGCTATTTATATTAACTCTTGCTCCCACCAAATCCCCAGAATTTACATTTCCCGAACCTATTATATTAATATTGCCAAGAGATGTAGTATTACCGAGGGCAATATTTCCCTGATCGCTATTGACTTCAACGGCTCCACCTTGCAAATTGCCTGCATTTAAATCCCTGGAGGCTCTCAAATTAATAGTGCCAGTCCCAGCGTTAATTGAGGCAACATTCATATTAGTTTGTGCATCCAGATTAACTGTAGGAATGATGGGAATAACTGGATTGGTGGCGACAGGATTAACAGTTATTGCTCCTGTGTTGATTTCCTGTGCCGCTAGAATTCTGACATCTCCAGAAGTAGCGATCGCACCCGTATTAACACTCCCATTGCTGCTGCTAGCATTGACAGTCGCAGCGGTGAGATTGCCTACAGTTAAGTCCCTAAAAGCTGTCAAATTGATATTCTCAGTTGCTGTGATATTGATAGATGTAGTATTAGGCACAAGGGTATTGGCATCAGTCAAAACTCCCAATGCCCCGGAGTTACTGGTAATCTCAACATTAGATCCCTGCAAAGTCCCGAAATTCACATTGCCAAAAGCTCTGAGTGCGATCGCCCCGGAAGTCCCAGTATCGATCGACCCTGTGACGATATTACCCCGAACAGTATTCAGACTAATACTGCCGTTGATATCAGCACGAGAAATGTCACTTGTCAAGATAATATTGTCATTAGCTTGAATATCAATTGTCGAACTAGACGTTAATCTGCCGCCAACAATCACTCCTGCTTCCCTGCTTTCGAGACGAATTTGACCGCCATTAATATCTCTAGTTGCGATACTTCCCGGCGCTGACAAAATTACAGGCCCCCCTGCTGAAATATTTTCAACTGAAATCAAATTGCTCGATAAAAGGGGACTTGTAAATATAGAATCTTCATCTAAACTGTTAGTAGGAGGATTTAGTAGATTTGCCACTCCCGCCCGCAGAATTAAGGCCGGACTGCTGGTTAAAATAGCAATATCTGGATCGTCTGGATTCACATTTTCCCTACCCAATGCAATATCTGGACCGGTAATTGTAATATCCTCGGCAACAATGCTCCCCTTCGCCTCGACTTTTAGCGAAACTCCGGTATAATCTCCAAAGAAAACATCTCCTTCGGCACTGATAATCGGGTCAAATAAACTGACAAAGTTTCCCGGCATTCCCGACAAATTGCGAATCGAAAAATTGCCACCAGAAACAAAGTGAGAATCACCCGAAATAACGCCGTTGCTAACCAAAGTCAAATTGCCGCCGCTTTGGAATTGCGGGGGAAGAGATAAACCGCCGATCGCATTTTGAGTCAGAATATCAATAGTGCGAGATCCCTGAATGTATAAATTCCCCCCAGCCTGCGCCAAAAAAGGATTCTGGGCGCTGTCCCTGACCCGCACCGCATCCCCACCCAGCAAACTCAAATCCCCGGAAGTTTGCAGCCTAGCGCCTGCTAACGTGAGATTTTCCGCAGCCCATAAATTCGCACTTCCCGCATTCAACTGCGGCAGCCCAGACACATTAGCAGCAATCGCCACATCCCCAGAATTCACCTGCAAACCAGAACCCACAAGCCGCACAGAACCGTCATCCGCAACCGCAACACCCGCCGCCTGATTTTGCCCAGTACCTGTCAGCAACTGCGGCAAAGCAACAGGATTCAAAGTCTGTTGAGAATTACCAAAATTTCCGCCCGTTGCTATTTCCAAACTCAACAAATGCCCTGGTTGACTAATGCGGAGAATCTGATCTCCCCCAACAGCAGCAACAGTAATTTGCCCGCCCGCAGCCGACAACTGCCCGGTACTAACAACCGTACCGCCAAGCAAAGCCAAATTTTGCCCCGGACTCACCGCTAAATTGCCAGCATTAACAATACTTCCCGGTACACCCGCACCAAAATAAAAAGCATTTGGGGTACCAACCAAGGCACTAAAATTATTTGTACCCGCAGCATTAAACCAATTTGAACCAAAACCAACACCAGTAGCAGTAGTTGCAGTAAAAGCCGCCGGCACATTCAAACTCGCGTTCGGGCCAAACACAATCCCCGCAGGATTAATTAGAAACAGATTAGAATTGCCGCCCGTGACAGTAATTAAACCGTTAATTAGCGAAGCGTCCCCGCCAGCAATTCGAGCTAATATATTTTGAATAGCCGAATTAGTCAGAAAATTAGCAATTTGACCTTCATTCAAGCCAAACTGTCCAAAACTGTGAAAAAGATTCGCGCCGTCTCCCGACAAACTGCCGCCATTGATATCATAACGGTTGCCGCTGGGGGTGACAACAGTACCCGTACCGTCTGCAGCAGGCACTAGGGGCTGTGCTTGGGCGAAAGTATTAAAAATTAACAAAGAAAAGGGAAAAATAAATAGCCCGACCTTTTTAATCTTTAAGTTGGCATTTTTCATAGCAGCAAGTAAAACTATCTCAATTGCCTTAATTATCGCACTTGCAAACAACTTACCTCTAAATGACAAATTAATTCGCTCATGACAACTCCCAAAATCAAAAGCCTCTACACAGACGGCGCTTGTTCCGGCAACCCAGGCCCTGGTGGCTGGGGTGCAGTAGTTTGTTTCGCCGACGGCAAGTGTCACGAACTCGGAGGTGCAGACCCCCAAACCACTAACAACCGCATGGAAATGCAGGCGGCAGTCGCTGCGCTGGAATTTTTTGCCAATTCCGGTCAAACCGAACCAGTCACCGTTTACACCGACAGCGAATACGTTAAAAACGGCATCACTAAATGGATTCAAGGCTGGAAAAATAAAGGCTGGAAAACCTCAACGGGCAAAGATGTTGTCAACCAAGACCTCTGGCATCTGCTAGACAAGCTCAATTCCCGACAAATCAAGTGGGAACACGTGCGCGGCCACTCCGGCGACTTCTACAACGACAGATGCGATGAAATCGCCCGCAGCTTCTCGCACAATATCACTCCCGAACTGCAACAGCGCAAACCAACGGGAGACGAGGCCGGGGCGGGCACGGGGGCATCGCCCCTACACTTTGACAACACAATTGTTTCGGAAGAAACGGACGCAACTGGTAACAAAACGATAGAATCCTATGTCATAACTTCTGACCTTCCGATCTCCAACTCTACCATGATGGATTCAACTGCCGATACCCTGGAGAACTTGCCCCGCGAGGTGAGGGTTCAAGACCTCCGCAATCTGATCGAAACGTTGCACATCGCCGACGAGGTTGCGACGAAAGGCTACTTGATTACCAGTTCTGAACTGGCTGATTTGATGGATGTCAATGCCAGCGCTGTCACCAGTCGTGGAGACAACTGGGTTTGGCGGAATTGGGTAGTTTCGCGGGTGCGGCGCGAAGGCAACCAAATTCTCTGGCAATTAGAGAGAATCGACCACGTTAGTACAACTGATTAGTGGTTAGTCATGAGTTATTAGTTGATTAATAACTGATGACTAATGGCTGTCTCAAAGCAAGATTTGGCAAAATTCCGTAGGGACACAACATTGTTGTGTCCTTTTAGTCATCAGTTTAGTAAACAGACTACTTAACATCAATCCCAGTTAAAAGAAAGAATCCAACTGTCTGTAAGCCCGTGATCAAAACCCTCATAAAATCAGTGATTTCCCATCGAAAATCTCAAATCGAAAATCCAAAATAGCATGAGTATCAGCTTGCGAACAGTCATTGCTACCAGGTATGTCACTCCCTTGCGCGAGGGCGGCTCGCTACCAGCGATCGTCGAAGCAGATGATGATGGTATGTATGTGCTCAAATTTCGCGGTGCGGGCCAGGGAGCCAAATCTCTGATCGCCGAGCTAGTGGCGGGAGAGATTGCTCGCGCCTCCGGACTCCCAATCCCCGAACTCGTCTTTGTTGAACTCGATCCCGAACTGGCTCGCACTGAGCCTGACCCGGAAATTCAAGATTTGATCCGAGCAAGTGCTGGCCTCAACCTCGCCCTCGACTATCTTCCTGGCTCGATCACATTTGACCCGATAGCGGGTAAGTCTGAGGCGGATTTGGCCTCAGAAATCGTCTGGTTCGATGCTTTTGTAACCAACATCGATCGCACGCCGCGCAATGCAAATATGCTGGTATGGCACCGCCGGCTTTGGCTGATCGATCACGGTGCGGCCCTCTACTTCCACCACACCTGGAAAGATTATCTCTCGCGCAGCCGCGATCGTTTTCCGCCAATCAAAGACCACGTTCTACTGCGTTTTGCCAGTACGCTGGAAGCGGCAAATTCAAAGATGAGTCAAACGCTAACCCCGGACATCATTCGCAACATTGTTAAACTAATTCCTGATACTTGGCTGGTGGGAGATTCTCCTTTCAGCGATAGCAACCAACATCGGAATGCTTATATAGAGTACCTGCTAAATCGGCTAGAATCACCACATATTTTTTTGGAGGAAGCGATTAGTGCCCGATCGATTTCTTTATGATTACGCCATTATCCGTGTCGTTCCCAAAGTTGAGCGCGAGGAGTTTATCAACGTAGGGGCGATCGTTTCCTGCGGTACGAAAAAATTCCTCGAAGCCCGTATCGAAATAGATGAACAGCGCTTGATGGCGATCGACTCAACGTTGGATTTGGAAATGATTCGCAATCACCTAGCAGTCATTCCCATCATTTGTGCAGGCGGCAAGGAATCTGGCGCGATCGGTCAACTTCCCCACAGAGAGCGCTTTCACTGGCTCGTAGCACCCCGTAGCACGATCGTTCAGACATCGCGGGTACACACTGGTTTTTGCCAGAATCTACCGGGTGCGATCGAACATCTGCTCGATACAATGGTGCGATCTTCATGCCGAAAACCATCTGTAAAGGCTCAGTTGCTAGAGGTGAGAAATGACTCTCAGGAGATGCGATCGCACTCTAGTTAGGGTCAGCTTGTCGGTTAGATGCTGCTTTGAGCTTGCTGGGCGAGCTATCGATTTCCGAAAACAGCCAGAATATCCGAATTATTCATATCTCTTTTCTCAACCTCTGCGTGAATCAGCATCAATCCATTGTCCGGGGCGGTTAATACATTCTCTTTTTTTAACCGCAGATGATGGCAGATAAACACAGATTAACGCAGATGAATCCAATCGAGTCCGGTTGCACCGTCGGTGATTGTTGACCATTCGGCTTCGCTGTTGGCTGGATTTGACGCCTGATGATGCTACAGGATTTGATATAACTTTTATAAAGTCTTAGCAGCAGTTTCGCAAGGTAGAAAGATGATGCAAATTGAACACACAAATATGACCGTCTCCCTCTGGGGTTTAGCAATTTTCATCCTGTGGACGATCGCAGTCGTTATCCTCTTGCTAGCAGTCAGGATTCGGCATCTATCTGCCGGCGGATCTCCCAAAGATTTCGGCACACAAAACGATGACAGTTTGCTGTGGCGACTATTTCGAGTACAATCCAACTTGATAGAAAACCTGCCTTTGTATTTGGGAGTTGTTTTTCTTCTAACAGTTAGGGGTGTCTCAGGAACAGCAGTAGATTTGCTGATTGTTGTGTACATCCTATTTCGGCTGGTACATTCAGCGATTCACATCGCCGGCCTCGATCCAAAGTTTAGGTTGTTCAGCTTAATAATTCAGTTAAGCTGTTTGGTCGCATTAACTATTATGGCAGTTTTGTAGGTGAGAAATTACGCAATTGACAGCTATATATAGTAGGGTGCGTCAGGGGCAAACCTTTATTGTTTCTTACACAGCGTAAGTCAGACGCACCTTACAAGTCGATCGCCCCTGTGACATTACTGCCTGTGATTTGGCTAAATTATCGAAGTTTATGAACCGAATATATCGTGCGATCACTGTTATTTTAATTGTATTAGGCTGCATCACTTTTATTTTAGTTCAGCCACCGAAATCAGCCTTAACCGTGCCACCTCCAGTGCAAGAATCTTTACCTCGCGGAGGAGATGTTGCGGAGACAATGAATTTTAGACGGCACTTTCAAGAACTAGGAGTGGAAGGCTCGATCGCAATTTACGATTTAAATAGCGATCGGCTTTATCAACACAACCCGCAGCGTAACGCCACAGCCTTTTTACCCGCATCTACATTTAAGATTCTCAACTCTCTGATTTCCTTAGAAACCGGGGTAATTTCAGATGAGCTTGCCGTGCTAACTTGGGATGGAATTCAAAGGCAAATTCCAGCCTGGAATCGAGACTTGAATATGCGAGAAGCCATGAAACTTTCCGCCGTTTGGTTTTACCAAGTTCTCGCCCGCCGAGTCGGACACGAGCAAATGCAAAAATGGGTAGCTAAAGTCGGTTATGGCAATCAAAAAATCGGTAACAAAGACGATATTGACAAATTCTGGTTAGAGGGAGAACTGCGAATCACACCCAACGAGCAAATTCAATTTCTCCGCCGTCTCTACAAAAATGACTTACCCTTCTCGGAGCGATCGCTGTCTCTGGTGAAAGACATCATAATTGTTGAACAAACTCCCGATTACACAATTAGGGCAAAAACAGGATGGGCAAATTTTGGAGAACAAACAAAGCCTCAAATTGGCTGGTATGTAGGTTATTTAGAGAAGAATAAAAAAGCTTATTTTTTTGCTACAAACATTGACATCCGCAACCCAAATGACGCACCTGCAAGAATCGAGTTAACGCGCCGTTGCTTCAAAGATATTGCGCTGCTGTAAGTGCGTTATTTATTCTATAAAATTCGCAAAAACGCCAGCGGATTGGCTAACGGTGACAGCCAAAACACCCATTTATTCAATGCCTGAGTTCGATCGTAGGAAGCCGAGTCTTTTAAATCTTTTAACACTTACGCAATTAGCACATATATATAGTTGCTATAGTGCTATATATCATTCCTCGCAGCAAGGCGACAATCCTCTAAGAGAGCATTAAGTTCTTCAACGACTAGCCAGGGGTTTCGACCTTTCAAACAAGCTACGATTGCTGCTTCATAGGGATTTCTGCCAGTTTTTTTTACTGCTGCGATCGCCTGTTTGTTAGACAATCCCCGCGCGCTGACCAACCAAGCAGCCAAAACCTGTCCTGTACGTCCGATCCCCCCAGAACAGTGAACTACCACCCGTTCGCCTTTGTTATTTGCTGATTCCAAGAACGGCAATATGCGAGCGATTAAAATATCGCGATCGACCAATTCAAAGTCTGCGATCGGCGCCCAGCAAACTTGATCGCACCCAAAGATGTTCCTATATGTTCCCAGTAAGTCAGTGTAGCGGATGAGTTGCGTCTGAGCGAGCAAGCAGCAAACTTGCTTAATATTATGCCCCTGCATAAATTCAATCCACCGAGCAAGTTCTGCATCGCGGTATCCTGGTCTGGCTGCACCAAACACAATTAATTCATTCTCTGAAGCCGCAGCGAATTTGTCCATACTGTTTTCAATATTTTTACCTATAATTAAGAAAGACGCACAAATCCTGAATCTACAGTGAAAAACAACAGCTCGATCGGTTTAATGAACTGGCTGCAATCCAAACCAGAAACCGTTTTGTTATGCGACTCAAGTGCAGCAGCTTCTGAGATGGCATTCATGCTCAACGGTGAGTGGGATGGGTGCAATAGTTTGGTGCTCTCTAAATGCGACAAGGTAGCAATTGAAGCAGCCGCCCGTTTGCTAGAGACATCGTGGTGCTACCAAAATACTTGCGAACCGGTTTTAATTCGGCTGGAAGTTGACGAATTGCTGCGCCGCTATGGGATTGGAGACAGGTTTTTTATTAATGCTAACTTGCGATGCGCGCAATTGAGCGAACTTTGCTTTGAAAACATTGATTTGAGTTATGCTAAATTGAATTGGGCTAACCTCAGCGGCACTAATTTAAGCAAAGCAAACTTAATGGCAGCACAAATGCAATCCGCAAATTTGAGTGGCAGCACTTTGAGTGGATCGCAACTGGTGAGGGCGAACTTATCAGGAGCAAATTTATCTGATGCTAATCTCAGAGCTGCCGATCTGAGTTATGCAGATTTAAGCAATACTTGTTTAACAGGTGCTGACTTAAGAGGTGCAAATTTAGCGAGAACAGACTTAAGAAAAACAAGCTTAGATGGGGCGATAGTTGAGTAATACCAAATCGCTTAAATACTTTCTCTCACACCCCGTGGGTAAATCCTGTAAACATTTATCTGCGTTCATCCGCGTACATCCGCCACCATCTGCGGTTAAAGTTCCAAAGTAATTAACTGAGCAATTTCTTCAGTCTGAAAACCTACAGCCATAGGCTTTTGCACTGTCGGAATCACTTGCACATCATAGAGTTCTGTGACAATCCCTTCAAACCGCAACCAGTGAACGATCGCCCCGGTAGTCAAATCGATCGCCATCATACCACAGCGAGGCTCAGCATCCTTTGCTACCAACAACTCATCCAATTCTAAACCGCTAAAAGTGTTGTCACCTCCCCTCGGTTTCGAGAGTCCAACAATTGCCCAATTTTGCCAAAATGCCAGTCCTCGGACATATCCCGGACAAAACGCAATCGCCTCAAATTTCCCTGTGTCTAAATCCACATAACCCAATTCTCCCCGCCCCGAATTCAGCAGCCACAATTTGTCTTGATACCAGCGAGGTGAGTGCGGCATTGACAATCCTGTGACGATGATATCATTAGATTGAATATCAATAACTATACCGCCATTTTTTCTGCGATCGCGCCAGCCATCCACCACATCCGACTGACTCGACGCTGTGACATATTTCGCCTCCCCAGCCACCATTGCTAAACCGTTGAGGTGACAGCGGTCTTCATTTATATATTGTGATATAAAACTGGGTTTCCAGAGAGGTTTGCAACTGTGGCGATCGCTCAAAGTAGCGATACAATTAAACAAAGTGCTAATAAAAATGATTTGATTATTTTTATCGACTGCGATATCGTGAATGTCGATATCACCTGTAGTATAGCCGATTCTTGGTATATATAATTTATCGTATCCTTGGTATAATTTCCCGGATTCTAAGACATTATCTAATTGCCAGATTTGATATTTTGAACTTAAATAAAGGCGTTCCGGCGTGCAGTAAAGCCCCATTGCGCGATCGAATATTCGCCAAAATGCCGAGATTCTGTTGGTTTCTGGCACAGCACCAATTAACATTAACCTGCTGGTTTGATAGGTAGTGCAAGCGAGGCTGATTTGTTGTTGGGTTAACCAAGATGGAAAATCGCGATCGCCAAAAATCTCGTGTTCTTCGACTGTATTGACAATTGTGTCGTTATTCATAAAATCTGTAAAATTTTAATTTTCGTAGGGGCGGGTTTTACAGACAATAACTGCCTAACACCCACAATCTCATAAACCCGCCCCCACCCAACTATAAATCAAAATGTACCTCTTGAATGTAGAGGTTTCCTTCACCAACAATAATTGCCTCAAATTCACAATATCATAAATCCGCCCCCACATCTACTGAGATAATTCCTGTAAAACACCCCAGCAGAGGTATAAATATTTACACATGATTGATATAATTTATTGTGGGTGTAAAATATGGGGATTTAATAATGGTCTGGGATTTAAATATTGAAATCAACGATCCAGAGATATATATTAAGCAAGTATCGGGTATTACTAAACATATTTTCTCTTCCAAAGATTACAAAATTCAATTGCGGCTTGCTAAGTTAAAAAACTTCGAGTTCGTGAGTGTTGTTTGGGAAGCTGGGAGTACATATACCGCAGGATATACTTTTGTTGGAAAAATAGGTTTCACATTTTTTGACAGCGATCATTTATTGAAAGTTGGGTCTAACGAATTCCTCGTGAACGATCGACATTTTGTGATAAGTCAGCCGGGAGGCGAACTAATCCATCTTCAGCACTCAGCCAAATACAGCGCAATATCAATTTATATAGATGAAGCTCGATTTTCAACTGAACTGAGCAAGTATCTTGACAAATCCATTGAACGTCCTAACCTGGTACAAGTTATCGATCGCACTACTCTTTACGGTCAATCGCTATATCAAATGGTCATAATGCTGTCGAATTTGATTGACACTAACGGACATCCACTGGTAATTGAAAATTTAGAAATCGCTATTTTTTCTACCTTAGTCCAAGGTTCATCTTACAACACTTTAGAACCATCGATTATTAAAGTATCCGAAATTTCGATCGCCCGCGTGCGACAGGCTGCCGAATACATCCGAGCAAATATGAAACAAGACCTGACAATTGCACAAATTGCTTCCGCCATGAACTGTAGCAGTCGTTCTTTGCAAACAGCATTCGCTCGTTATTACGGTGTCTCTCCCAGTCAATTTTTGCGAACTGCTCGACTTGAAGCCACTCGTATGGAGTTAATCGAGAGCAACAAAACGATTACGGAAATTGCGTTTGAATATGGCTTTTACAATCCTAGTCGCTTTACAAAATATTTCCAGCAGCATTTTGGGAAAAAGCCTTCGGACATTTTGCGAAACTAATCTTTCGCAATTTGGCTAGCGCAACTAGGAAGCAGGAAACTATAAATATTCTTAGGGAATAAATTAATACACAGGTTAACGGGATTCAGACCAAATATTAATGCGTAAGCCATACCAAACAAAGGTTTCTAGCCCTTGTCCCGGTTAGAAGTGTTCTTCTTACCTTTTCGATATTACTCATCACGATCGGCGAGTGTCATCCACCACCAGGTAGAAACATCACAAACCAGAATCAAATCGGGGTCATTTCCCGATCGACTCAAAAACCACGAACTACATTATTAAAAGCAAAAAACTGTGAAAACTCTACCTCAAATTAACCGTTCCCTAAATAACAATATCGGAAGTTTGGTTGGTTGCACCAGCAACAAGCCCACAGAAATAGTCATCCTTGACCCCACAATACCAGACAGCCAGCACCTAATCTCCGGCATCAAACCCGACACCGCAACCTACATTCTCAAAAGCCAGCCCGATGCCGTAGAGCAAATCACCGCAATCCTAGCTCAGCATAGAGGCATCGAAACTCTCCACATCATCACCCACGGAGATTCTGGCAACCTTTACCTAGGCACAACAGAACTCAACAGCAGCAATATCCAAAACTACAGCCACCAATTGCAACAGTGGCGAAACGCCTTCACTGACAACGCCAACATCATCTTATATGGATGCAGCGTAGCAGCCGGAGACAGAGGACACCAATTCCTGACTCAACTGCACCAACTCACAGGCGCAAACATCAGCGCCAACTCCCAACCTACAGGTAACTGCAAACTCGGTGGCACCTGGGACATCCTCCAACTCATCCCCCCATCTTCTGAAGCGCCCCAACTAGCCCTCACCGAAACCACCCTCAAGACTTACAGTGGCGTACTAGGCTTGTCCCCCCAAGTCACCTTCACAACTGGCACTACCCCCTTCTCCGTCAGCATCGGCGACTTCAACTTGGACGGGAAACCTGACTTAGCTGTGGCGAACTTCAGCAACGACACCGCCTCCATCCTGCTCAACACCGCCGCCACCAACGCCACCACCCCCACTTTCGCCACCAAAGTAGACTTCACAACTGGCACTCAGCCCGTATCAGTCAGCATCGGCGACTTCAACTTGGACGGGAAACCTGACTTAGCTGTGGTGAACTTCATCACCAACGCTGCCTCCATCCTGCTCAACACCACCGCCACAGGAGCCACCACCCCCACCTTTGCCACCCGTGTTGACTTACCTACTGGCAATCGCCCCTTCTCCGTCAGCATCGGCGACTTCAACTTGGACGGGAAACCTGACTTAGCTGTGACGAACACCTTGCCCGGCGTCAACACTGTCTCCATCCTGCTCAACACCACCGCCACCGGAGCCACTACCCCCACCTTTGCCACCCGTGTTGACTTACCTACTGGCAATCGCCCCTACTCCGTCAGCATCGGCGACATCAACGGCGACGGCAAACCTGACTTAGCTATAGCGAACTACAGCGGCAACAACGCCTCCATCCTGCTCAACACCACCCCCACCGGAGCCGCCACCCCCACCTTCGCCACCCAAGTCACCTTCCCTACTGGCATTAACCCCAGATTCGTCAGCATCGGCGACTTCAACTTGGACGGGAAACCAGACTTAGCTGTGGCGAACAGAAGCAGCAACACCGCCTCCATCCTGCTCAACACCACCCCCACCGGAGCCACTACCCCCACCTTTGCCAACCAAGTACAGTTCACTACTGGCACTCAGCCCTTCTCCGTCAGCATCGGCGACATCAACGGCGACGGCAAACCTGACTTAGCTGTGGGGAACGTCAACAGCAACAGCGCCTCCATCCTGCTCAACACCACCGCCACAGGAGCCGCCACCCCCACCTTCGCCACCAAAATTGACTTCCCTACTGGCCTTACCCCCAGATCCGTCAGCATCGGCGACATCAACGGCGACGGCAAACCTGACTTAGCTGTGGCGAACACCGGCAGCAACACCGCCTCCATCCTGCTGAACTACACCCCTACAGTCAGCATCGCCGCAGGCACTACTCCCACCGAAACCGGCCCCACCACTGGCACATTTAATATCACCCTTGATACTGCCGCCCCCGCTGGCGGCATAGTCGTCAACTTCAACACCACTGGCAGTACCGCCGCTACTCCTGGTCACTACTCCTTAACTGCGGGTACGAATATCACGGCAGTTACTGCTAATACTTTCACCATTGCCGCTGGTGTAACTACCGCTGTCCTCAATGCCGTCCCCATAGATGATGCTATTGTCAACCCAGGGGAAACAGTCCAAGTTAACGTCACTGCCGATCCCAACAATTTTAACTACTTTGTCGATCCAGTTGCCGCCAATACGACGGGGACACTAACAATTACCGACAACGACTTCCCCACAGTCAACCTCTCAGTTTCCCCAGTCACAAGTACAGAAACCGGAACTCCAGTTATCACCGTCACCGCCACAGCATCAAGTGCAGTTGTTGGCGCTCAAACTGTAAATGTGGCTTTGTCTGGAACGGCCACTGCTGCTGATTTTACAGGGACAATTCCGGATATCATTACCATTCCCGACGGTCAAACCACAGGTTCCTTTACCGTCAATGTTATTGATGATGCACTTGTAGAAGGAAGTGAAACAGGTACTTTCACAATCTCGACTCCTTCTAGCGGTGTTACACTCGGAAGTACGACAACAGGTAACGTTGACATTACCGACAACGACTTCCCCACAGTCAACCTCTCAGTTTCCCCAGTCACAAGTACAGAAACCGGAACTCCAGTTAT
>NZ_JAUBPW010000100.1:0-17345 GCF_036700965.1 Microcoleus sp. Pol8_D6
CTATCCTTTCTCTGCGCTGTGCTTATCTCAATGGTCAACTTTCCACTTGATGTATTTGCAAAACTGAGATGCACCCCTTATTTGAAAGTGTTATTTGAAGCTAAAAATACCACATATTCTAAAACAAGACCCGGAGATGTACTCAAGCCATTTTATTTGGAACAACTATTGACAAGGATTCAACTTCAGCCAGAACAACTGACTACTTTTCGCCACTTTATCAATTTTTGTAATATAGTTAAATCCAAATTACCAAATTAAATGCCAACAATTATACGACTTACGGAGAACCTCTATATTTAGGCTTCCATGTACACCACACCTTAGCGCTATAAGTAGCGCGTCAAACCACTTAGGCTTCTCTGTGCTCCGCGCGCCACCTACACTTTAGAACTGTACAATAAATAGTTGACTTCGTTCGCCAACCATTCGTTAAACAGATTGTGCAATATTTCTTGATACCGTTCAGGGGTTAATTCCGCCGGGAGAAACTTTTCAACCAAGAACAAGTGATATCCTAGCTCTGTTTCAATTGGACGAATCACTTCTCCGGGTGGGGCGCTAAATACGGCGACGGCTATGTCGGGTTTTAAACCCCACCGATAAACCTTGCCTTCGCAACCGCATATATGCCGACGATTTTCGTCAATATCGTAAAGATGAGCAGCATCAAAAAAGCTGATTTCTCCTTCTTGAATTTGATAAAATAGTTCCTGAGCAAGCTGGCGGTTGGCAACAATTATTTGATAAAGAATTATTTGGTCGAATTGCAGTTTGTTTTGAACAAAAATCTTTTCTACTTCTTTGCTAAACAAGTGTTCGGCTAGTTTTTGGCTGAGGAGCCGATCGCAAATCCCGGCTTCTAAATCTTCTACAGAAATCATCTGATCGACCAGCCAAGCAATCGTGTCCGCCGCTTTCTCCAAACGCTTCTCTCGGCGGAGTTGGTCGCCCACAGCTTGTATTTCGTCGGGAGTCACAGTTAACCCCCGTTCCTGGGCTGCTTTCTCAATAACTTTTTTCTGCAAAACCTTTTGACTAAATGTTTTTAATTGCATCTCTTGTCTGAGTAGTTCGATGATTTCACTTGCTTCAATCAAGGGTCCGTAAAAGTCCTTCATGTTTCTCTCTCAACCTATATAACTTTATTAACTTCATCTCCCGACGATTCCTGCGGGGTAGTTTGTGTTAACGGTTAACGCTTTGCTACACAATTTCATTTGGCAAACTAATAAAATTAGAATTGCTCAAAGTTGTTGCACCTGCTGCGTTAACTGTTCCCAAAACAAGAGCTAAAATTCGATCGCCATTATTTGAACTAAACTGGAGCAGAGTCGCGTCTGTCGTACCGTCACCATCCGTATCAAACGCGACGAGTGTCAAGTCTGTTACCGAAATTCCCCCTATCAGCCCAATTCGATCGCCTTGAGCAGGATTAAAATCAACGACTCGATCTGCTAACAATGGATTAGCTGCTGCACTAGCTGTTTCCGATCTAAATGCAAAGGTATCAGCGCCGCTACCTCCAATCAATGTATCGGTGCCGAAGTCGCCGCAAAGAAAATCGTCGCCGTTGCCGCCAATTAGCAAATCTTGACCTTTCCCTCCCCGCAAAGTGTCGTTTCCATCGCCTCCATCGATCGCATCATCACCTCTGTTAGCTTGGACAATATCGTCGCCGCTTCCTGCAAAAATTTGATCACTCCCGCTATCGCCAGTAATCACATCGCTGTCGTTGGTGCCCAGCCAATATCCGTCGCCGTTGCTGTCGATCGTACTCTCGTCGCCAGTACCCGTACTGTCTGGAGAGAAATTAGATGGACTTGAATTGCTAGAAGTGCCACCAGTCACGGGGGTGAACGTTGAACCGTCATTATTTGACGGTGTGGGTGTTGGCGCTGTGGGTGTTGGCGCTGTGGCGTTAGTAGTTGGGGGCGCCACTGTAGAAGCACTCGCTATCGCGCTGCCACTGCTAGATGTAGCCCCCACAGCGTAAGCAGTCTCACTACTTGTACTGCTTCCCATCGGGGAACTTGCTGTCGCGCTGCTGGTACTGCCTGCACCGCTGTTATCTACAAAGGCACTAGATGTGCTGGAACTACTGCTGCTGCCCGCACCAGGGTTATTCGCCACCGAATTCAAGGTGTTTAAACTATTGCTGTTTCCAACAATATTATTTAAGGGCTCAGGAGCTAATGAATCGAATGGAGGCATCGCGATTTATCTCCTTTTACTTGTATGTAAAGACGAAAATCACTTGCACGAGCGCCGACATTGCGAATCTCAATGAATGCCAATGTAGGATTTTAAAGAGTGTGAAACAATTGCTTTTGACTTCAGACTAAAGACTGAAATGTTTTTAATAAATGAACCTTGGTGCATCCAGAAAATAGGACAGGAAAAAATTGTTACCAATACCAATCTGGGCGATCGGTACTGATTGCCAATGGCATTTGATTTAGCCATCACCATCACTCTCAAAAGGCTTGTATAATTTTAAACAGCATCTTCCTTGCACTCGCCCCTACTCAAAAAGTATTAGGCCAGACTGCTAAAGATGAGCAAAAACCGTGTTTAATTGCTATTTACCTGAATATATCTGGACTAATTAGAGGTATGTTGCCAATTTGGCAGATTTGTTTGAAATTATCAGACTTACGCCTGTTTTCAATTTTTATACTCTTTGTATCCGGGCACGCGCTTGCTGGTGCTGAGCGCCGATCGACACACCGCTGCTCCCGTTCCTGAATTGTGATTAACAGAGCGGGGTTTGGCAGCAGTTTGAGGACTGTGGTTGAGCGGATGGGAGGGGACTTGGAACGGCAGTTGGAGGGGCTTGCATCAGCCGGGAAGGCGACGGATTTAGCCGATTTGAATACGATCGCGATCGAATGGATGCGGAGTCATGGCAGGTGCAGGGCGATCGCGATCGCCCTGCACCTGCCATGATGCGGAAGTAATTAGAATTGGCATTCAGCGAGTTGGGGCGATCGGCTCTTTCCTCGGCCAGAAACCCCTCGTACCCGTGACGCAGTGGTCAATCATTAAAAGCTAAAAAGAACTTAAGCCCTGACTACAAGCCCTGAAAGTTCGTGTGGCAAGTCCATCGCCTTTACAGTAACACTCTCAACAGCATAGTTTGCTCCTGCTCCTGATTTAATTTTTACCTTGACTTTATCAAAGCCCGCGTAGTAAACATCAACATCAGCTAGAGGATTAGTGCCAATCGCCCTAGCTGTTCATATACCCCTTGTTTTCGTAACTTTACCTTTGTTTCTAAAAATAATGTCTTTAGCAGTCAAAGTGTTTCCACTGTCCACTGATGAAAAAGCCTCCAATCGCAATGCAGAACCACCTAAAATCAAGTCGTTTTCTGAAACATTTTCGAGGTATAGCAATCCTAAATCATTCAGATAAATTTGTAGGGTAGTGCCCCCGTTCCTACCCCCTATCTATCGGGGCAACCACGGGGGGATTGCCCCTACAATAATTACGCAAATCATTTATGATTGCTATAGTACAAATCAGAGATTAACATAATAATGATACTCTTTTTTAAATTAATCAAAACTAACTTAGCGGACTACTAGGCTGGTATGGGAGTTTTTTGCTCGCAGAAAGTTGCGGTTTGATGTTCAGCTTGTTCTTGCATCACTTGATCCAAATTATAGTGAGCCTCTGCTAAATCTGGTTTCATAGAGAGGGACTGGCTATAGTAAGCGATCGCTGTTTTTAAATCGCCTACTTGTTTACATTTCGAGCCTAAATCATTGTTCATTGCCGCGTAATGAGCTTGTTTCTCTAAGGAGAGCTTTCCTTGAGCATGAAGTGCATTGGCTAAGTTAACCTCAGCTTCAACGCAATCAGGCTTTAGTTCTAGTGCTTTTTGATAGTAGGCGATCGCATCTTCCCATTTGCCTTCCTGCTGTAGAGCATAGCCAAGGTTATTGTATGCGGCGATCGCATCAGGCTGTAGAGCTAAGACTTGATGATAGGTTTCTATCGCCTCGGATAACCGATCTTGAGTTTGATATAAATTCCCCAAACCAAATAAAGCCTTGATAGAGTTTGGCTGCACCTGATACTATTTTTTTAAAGATGTGATAGAGATAAAGAATGTAAAATCCAAGACCATCCGGTGAGAAAACCAATGACACGATCGGTGAAAGATACCAAAACTTCCTGGACCTTTATGCGGAGTTCGTCAAGATTACTAAATACCGACCAAGCTAAAAAATCTTTCAGATATTCCCACACTCTTTCTGTCGGGTTTACTTCAGGACAAGCCGGAGGCTGAAATAGTAAAATAACATTGTCTGGTAATTCAGATGAGTCCAGCTTATGAGCGGGTGCGTTATCAACTTGAATGATGTGTAATTCATGAGGATATTGGATTGACAAAAGTTGTAAATATGCTTCAAAACAAACTTTGTCTAAATGCGAAAACTCCCAAAAAAAACTTTTTCCCGTAGCGCTCGATACTGCCCCATACAGCCAAAAACACTCAAATTTCCATTGATGCTTCCCGACGGGCTTTACGCCGGAAAGCGTCAGCTTGCGCCGAGGAATTGTATGCAGCCCTATCCGCGTTTCATCACTACACCAATAAGTGACTTTTTTATATTTGTTTACTTGAGGTAAAGCTTTGTTTAGTAAAGCTTTTATCTGTTGATGCAAGTTATTTTTGAATTCAGTAATTGCCGTAGATTTCTGAGAAATACTGCGAGGTCTGGGAATTCTTAATTTACTTTTTAATTCCCCTCTTACTAAAGAATAGACAGCCGAGTAACTACTGGCTATTCCTTTAATCAACCAGAGCCAAAGATGAACTTCTTTATAACTCTTAAATCCTTCAGGGTCTCTCAACTCTTGTTGCAAGGTCGCTGCTATTTCAACTGAGAACTTTTTTGGGCGACCGAAAACCTGCCTATTTTTTAACAAATTTTCCAGACCGCCCTTTCTATATTGGGAGAGCCAGCGATGAATCGTTGCCTCACTTTTACCTAAAACTGCGGATACTTCCCGCACAGTTTCAACTTGTTTTGACTGAAATAAATAAAGCATTTGAACTTTGTTATAAGCTAAGATTTTTTTTTGCTGTTTGAGGATTTTTCGTAAATTTTCTGCCGATTCGGTAATCTTTATATGAGGACGACCAGACATTGTAATTCTCGCCTTTACTTTTTACACAAGTCTATCACATCTTTAAAAAAATGGTATGAAGCAGGTTTTTCAGTAAATTTTCTGCCGTTTGGTAATCGCCTTTTTGCCTCTCAACACCCCCAGTCCATAGAGTGCTTCTGGGTGATTTGATTGAGCTTCCAGAATCTGATGGTATCCCTGTTCAGCTTTGGTGAGTCGGTTCGATCGATGATCCCGAACAGCGAGCTGAAGTGCTAAAGGAAGAAGATCTCTAACATCCTCTTGTTTATTCTGACCATTCTTGTCTTTGACTACGATATGCTGAATGTGCCGATCTTTAGCTCCTAAAGAATACTTATATTCCTCATTGCCCCTTAAAAAGTCGTACACTTTAAAGCCATTTTGAATCGCGTATCGAATTGCATCAGCATGGAGGATAAGCCCAGGTGGAGGATTTTTAAAGGTTTGATCGCGACCTGTAATCACAAATAGCATGGATTTTTGCTAAAAATCCACAAAGTTGGCGATCGCCCCTAAAGGTCTGTCTACTTTCCACATAACCGAAAGCTACAGGCAGTTATTGTTCAAAACAATGACGTAAAATCAGGCGATAGTAATCCATGATTAGCTCAAAGGTATCCCTTTTTGCTTTTTCCATCTGGACTCCCAGAACTTCAGTAGTATCTCAATATGAGATTCCAAATTGTCTGCGTTAATGTGGGTGATATAAAACTCATCAGATTTGTCAACTTTCCTTAAAAAGCGTCGGATTTTTTGACGAGTATTGACACCGACGTAGTTTTGTAGATATTGCTCCCAGTCATCTGGTAATGAAACATAAGGAGCAAGATAAATATCGGGTTCTTCTTCATTCACACTTTGAATGCGGAGTTGACTGAGTTCAAAACTATCTGCAGAAAAATTCCTCAACAATAGAGACATTCGTGTATCTGTTTCTAGAATACTTTTTACATTGAAACTAGACCATACTAACCTTTGCTGGATGTAAGCAGCAAAAGCAGGAATTACCTCTTCTTCATAACCAGGCAGGCAAATAAGTCCTGTGTAATCTGCTATGCTATTTCCTGCCATGCAGATGTCAGTTTCAAAGCCGCCTCCATCCTGGTGGGATAATAAACTTTTTAGAGTAAAAAAAGCAACATAGGATGAATCTTTGGTATCTGGTTTTGCAGCTAATATGAACCACGGCTCATGCACCATCTGCAACCATCTAGATAACCAAATCCAGGACAAGAAGAACTGAGCCTGATGATCTGCGGCGTATACAGAATCCCAATTTTATAGGGTTTTATTAAATGTTTCAAAATTATCAATTTTCTCAATCTGCATATGATTTTTCCCTCACCAATTATACTCCCCATATTTGTCGATTAAGACTATATCCTCTTAATCCTCCTGAGAGGATCTCTAACAAGTATCTTGTGCAACATCAAAATTGCAACATTGATCATCTTCCTATCGGGTGAGACTATTAACGCCCAAAAAATGAAATAGAAGTAGTGCGAATTGTAGATGAAGCACTTTGGTTTCCAGTCCTTGCATAGGCTGTGGCTGTTGCATTGGCTCTACTATACTCAAGACTACCCAAGTCTTTAACCGTTGTGTTGGTTAGAGTATTTGTATAAGTTTGATTACCAATGGCAAATCCACCTGCAACAGCGATCGCATATCCAGGCTCTGCTGTTGTTGTGGCGAATGTATCACCGTAAACATTGCCACCACCTACTATAACTGTGCTTTCCTTAATGGGTTCTAAATAACTTAAGTCAGAGATAATTAAGCAATATTTCATGGCAGTATCACGAAAACTTTTTAGCAGACAAAATTCATTATTAAATTGAATATCTATTACAGTAAATAGATGTTGATGAAGTGCTGCTAAAACTAGATGAAGAAGAACTACTAGAACTCGATTTGGCGTAACTGCTGGAGCTAGTAGCAGATGAAACCTTTACAGACACGCTTTGACTAATTTCACCTCGATCATCGCCAGATGCTTCGACTACGCTTTTCGCCTCAGCAATAACTTTACCATCGGGTGAGACTATGCGTTTGACAACAACTTTATAGTCAGTCATGAGTTTAACACCGATTTTTGTTGATTATAAAATTGGAAAAATCCTAAATTTGTAAGTCGTAGATGGTAATTGCCTACGGCTTCATTTGAAACAAGATTGGGTCAGTTAATTACTTGCCTAAAAGCAAATAAATCAACTACTTAAATCATCTAAGGAAGGCGGTCAGAATCAACCCAACTATGTAAGAAAACCTCAACTCTCTGTATTAAATTATTAGTAGGGCTTGAGCTCTGAAGCCCTACTATCAAATAGTTGAAATCGTTTCTGCCCACCTACTTATTCCAATTGCCAAGTGACTTGATGAATTGGAGTTATATGCTAGCTAGCAGCCGAAAATCCAGTGGAGGCAGAATACTTACCTTCTACAACAGTAGTAAAGATTTGGGTGGAGGTATTTTTCCCAAACGCTTCAGATTGAGCTGTTGCTAGATTGCCCTTAATGTCAACATATTGCGTGTAAATCTTGTCCACGTCAAAGCGTTCCTTAACATTGAGTTCGGCATAAATATCGGAGTCGAGGTTGCCGAAAAAGATACCACCAACAACAGCAGAAGTTTCAGCACTTTCCAAGTAGTTCAGATCGGAAATAATCATGGCTTTTATCCTTTTTGCTTGTGAGTTGTTTGCTAGAAGCAACCTTTGGTTGTTCTGTATTTAATATAGCTAGGCTAATCAGACCTGTGTTGCCATTTTGGCAGATTAATTTTGACAGGGACTGAAGACGAAAAAGGTAGGCTACTCAATCAACTGGATTAGGACGGGTATTGCCGAAACAGTGTGCTAACTGTATTGATATCGATCGCAAAGCAGTATAAATCCACAATAGCTAAAATCGGGTTTCTTAGTATAAAGTAATTAATTTGGCTAAAGTTGCCATTTTGGCAGATTTATCGAAAGCGCCGATGTTAGATACTCAAAAACCCGATCGCCTGCGGTGAGTCAACCAAAAAATTGGTACACCCAACGCCCGCAACCGGGTTGTCGATCGATCGACTAATTTACTTGCCCGCCCAATTAAACCAGTGCCTCTTAAATCGAGCAAAAAATTCTTGATTGTGAACATCAACCGTCGGCGCCAAGATATTTTGCCCTTCAGCATTGACTTCAGGTACAACACCTACAGTATCTGGATACAACTCGCTAAAAGCGGGAGTTACAGAACCCCCTCGAACTCCGGCTCGTTGTTCCCTCACCACCTCCAGATGATCTAAATCAGCAATTTTGCCCAATGCAGACTTAGTTTCCGATTTACTCGACTTGCTGATTTGACTGTTTTCCTTAAGCAAGCGGTTGGAAGTACGGTAAGGGATATAGTCGAGAGGGTTGTAACCCGTGCACCGCAAAAGTAAAAAACAAGCCCAAGAATACTTTCCTGCCAGGATGGCTGAAATTATCTCATCCAATTGTTCTGGTTTGATTCCAACTTGGGAATGATTGGCAGAATTGTGGAATTGGGAATTCATTATTTTATCCTGTTTTTTGTAAAGTGCAAATCTGTTAACTGTTGGCTGTTGGCTGTTGCCTGACTAATTTCTACAAACTCATGCCGCCTTTTTGTAGTTGCTTGAGAGGGTCAAGCAAAATGTCGGCTATGCTGCGCTGGCGGATGACAATTTCCGCAGTAGCTGTTTGGCCAGCTTTGAGTTTCCAGGTTTGATTGTTGGCTTTCACTGAGTCTCGATCGATACTCACTTCCACCCGGTAAACAACACCCAATCGCTCGTCTGTTTTGGCATCCGGCGAAATAGATAAAACTTTTCCCGGAATAACGCCGTAATTTTGATAGGGAAAAGCATCGAATTTGACTTGCACCGGCATTCCGGTTTTGACAAATCCCGCTTCTCGGTTCGGCAAATTCACTTCCAGCACCAGAGGAGCCTGATTCGGAGTCATTTCTGCAATAGTTTGACCCGGTTGAACTACTTCGCCAGTGTTGTGAATGTTGAGTGCGGAAATGACTCCGCTGACGGGTGCGTAGAGAAATCTTTGTTTGAGCTTATTTTTTGCTTGATCGAGCAGGGTTTGGGTTTCGGCAATTTTGGATTTGACTTGATTTAATTGCATTTCCAACTGCTGAATTTTTTGCTCTTTTTCTAACTGCGTTTGGCGCGCTGCGGCTTGTTTGCTGGCGGCTTCGGCTTGCAGTCGATCGACTTCTGCCAATTGTTGGGCTAATTCACCTTGGGTTCTAGAAATGGCGCTAGTTCGATCGCGCAAATTTTGCTCGACTTCAAACAACCTTTCCTTAACCCCAGTTGCATCAGACAGTTGACTCCTGATCGCAGCACTTTGCCTGTCGCGAACGGTTTGCTCGACTTCAAAGGCGCGATCGTCAGCCTGAGTTGTCTCCCCCAACTGGCTTCTAATCACCGCATTTTCGCTTTCTCGCAGAGCTTCCTCAGCTTGAAACAATACGTCTTTTGACAACGCTCCTTCATCTACCAAAGGTTTGAGACGCGCGATCCGCTCTTTGTGAGCCACCACTTTTGCTTGCAATTGCCCCAGCAATTCTTGAGTCTTGCGTTGCAATGGTTTCACCTGATCGCGCCGCCCTTGCTGCGAGTTAATATCTGTTTTCAGTTGCGAGAGCAAATCTTGCACATTCTTTTCCAGAGGTTTGAGCTGTTGCTTGCGCGCTTGCTGAGACACTAAATCTGCTTGCAATTGCTCGATTTGAGACTGCGTGGTGGCCGCTGAAGCGCGAGCACGGGCGATCGCAGCTTCAGCCCCCCGCTGGTCCGCAGCAGCAATAGCTTGGCTCGCTTCAACTTCCAGTCGAGTTCTCTCGATCGAACTCATCTCTTGCATCAATTGAATCCGATAAGCGTCCAGAATTTTCTCAAGACGCTCCACCTCGCTCTGGGCATTCGCCGGGTCTAATTCGGCCAATAATTGTCCAGCTTTGATTTTTTGACCTTCTTTGATAGCGAGGTTAATAATTTTTCCCGTATCCGTCGGGTGAATTTTGTAAACAGCACCTTTGGGAACTAATTTGCCCTGAGCATGACCAACCTCGTCAATTTTTCCCAAAGTTGCCCACGCTCCAAAAGCTACGGAAAAAACCATTCCTCCTAATATCAACCGCTGGGGAAAAGATACTGGTGGCTGGTCGAGTATCGAGTGCAAAGAAGTTGACCAATTCTTAGCATCAGGCTGCCGTAACTGTAATTTGGCAATATTGATACCCTCATGAGTTTGAGAAGAGCGATTTTGAGGTTCGACAACTTCTAAAGAGCGGTCTTTTTTTCTGGGTTCGTTTTCTTGCCTAGAAGCGACGCCCCCATAGACTTCACCTATTTCGTTAGGAGCGTGGCCTAATTCTTTCTCATCTTGTGAAAACATTTTATGTCCTCCAAATTAGTCTGTTGACTGTTGGCAGTTGGCAGTTGTTAGGAGCTATAAGTCAGGAGTTATAAGTCAGGAGTAAGTAAAAATTATCTTTAGTCTTGTGTAGGTTGCTAAAGACTAAAGACTAATGACTAATGACTAATGACTAATGACTAATGACTTAAATATCGAGTTGTTGCTGAGCGAGGTGATAGTAAAGTCCGCGTTCAGCCATCAATTCGTCGTGGTTGCCTTGTTCGGCTAAAATGCCTTTGTCTAGAACCAAAATTCGATCGGCATTACGCACCGTAGACAACCGGTGAGCGATAATAAACGCAGTGCGATCGCGACTAATGCGGGCGAGATTTTGCTGAAACCTGCGCTCAGACTCCGTATCCAGCGAAGAAGTTGCTTCATCCAAAACCAAAATTCGGGGATCACCCAAAAGAGCGCGGGCGATCGCAATTCGCTGCCGCTGGCCCCCAGACAAACTCGTTCCCCTTTCCCCCACAGGAGTTTGATAACCCAGCGGCATATCTTGAATAAAAGCATGAGCTTCTGCAAGCTTCGCCACTTCTATCGCCTCTTCCAAGCTTGCAGAAGCAGCATCATTTCCGTTTTTATACAGCGTAATATTTTCCAAAATCGTTCCCGAAAACAAGAAACAATCTTGAGGAACAACACCCAACTGAACTCGCAGCGACTGCAAAGAAATGTGGCGAATATCGTGGCCGTCAATTGTCAGCCGCCCCTTTTCTGGATAATAGAAACCTTGCAGCAACTTTACCAAAGTGCTCTTACCGGAACCGCTGCGACCGACAATTGCCACAGTTTCTCCAGCTTGCACCTCAAAGGAAATATTTTGCAGCGTATTGCGTTCCTCGTCCTGGGCATAACGGAAAGAAACATTGTCAAACTTGACGTTTCCCTGAATGCGAGGCAGCACCAGCATTGGCTTGTAAGGGCTTTCTTCAGGTTGGGCAGAGAATACATCATCCAAACGCTCGATCGAAACGAGCACTTCTTGAAACTCATCCCACAGTCCTACTACAGACAAGACAGGAGAAATCACGCTCCCAATCATCATATTAAAAGCCACAAATTGACCGATAGTCAACTCGTCTTGAATCACCAACATTGCCCCGTACCACAGCAAAGCCGTACTGCCCAAAGTATTAATCCCACCCCCAATCACCTGCAAAGAATTAGCCAACTTCTGCCCGCGAAATTTAGCATTAATCATGCAGGTTAATTGGTCTTCCCAGCGCCAGCGCATTTCTCGCTCAGCAGCAGTTGCCTTAACCGTCGCCACCCCAGTAATCATTTCCACCAAAGATGAATTTTGCTTGGCACTTTCGGTAAAAACCTCCCGCGACACTTTTCGCAGAAACGGAGTTGCCACTAAAGTCAAAATCACGATCGGTGGAATCAACGCCAGCACCAACAAAGCCAGACGCCAGTTATAGTAAACCATCAGTCCGATGTAAACTACAGCCATCAAAGCATCCAACCAAGCCGTAATAGCTTGGCGAGTCAAAAATGCCTGAATTTTTTGATTTTCCTGAACCCGCGTCAAGATATCGCCCACCTGACGAGATTCAAAAAACTTGATCGGCAAACTGAGAGTGTGACTGATAAAGCCGCTAATTAAAGTCAGGTCAATGCGGTTCGACAAATAATCCAGCAAATACTGTCTCGTTGCACCCAACAGCGTTCGCCAAACACTAAACAGCAGCAGTCCGAGCGCAAAAACGTGCAGAGTTACTATGCTTTTGCTGACAACCACTTGATCGAGAATTACTTGGGTAAATAGGGGAGTAACTAAACCAAATATTTGGAGCAACAAGGAGAGGAGCAGAATTTGGGCGATCGCAACGCGGTAGGGCCAGACTATGCCAACAAAATCTTTAATTTTAATGCCTTGATGTTCGGCACTGTGATTGCGGTATAGTTCCGCTGTCGGGTCTAAAATTAGGGCGTACCCAGTCCAATTTTCGGTAAAAGTTTTAATGCTCATCCACCGCTTGCCAGCAGCCGGATCAGCCACTAAAACCTGTTGATTTTTAAAGCGGTAAACTGCCACGTAGTGATTGCCTTGCCAGTGAGCAATCCAGGGATTTTGATTTCGCAGCGGAGTTAAAGAAGCTCGCACGGGACGGGTTTGAAATCCCATCCTTTCCGCTGCTTTTGCCAGACTCTTGAGCGACGCCCCGCTGCGGCCTATTTCTGCCAATTCGCGCAAGTAATTTAGGCTGAATTTTTTACCCCAATACTCGCTAATCATGGCTAAGCAAGTAGCTCCACAATCTGCTGCGCTCTGTTGTTGAATGAAGGGGTGTTTGCTGCTCAACCAGCTGCGCTGCTTGGGTTTGGGAAAGCTGATGATTCCGGTTGCGGGTTTTTGCTGAGCAACTGCGGTTAATTTTGATGGCTCGGTTTGTGAGGTTAATTTGGCATCTTGGGGCGCCGTTACTAAGCTTAAAATCGGAGGTTTACGGAGGATTTTAGGGCGGGAATTGCTTTCGGAACTAATTGTGGCTTTGGCGATTTCCCACTGTTCGCTGCTAAGCTGGTAAATTAGCAGGTCTGTTAGGGCGATCCAGTTGCTTTTTATGTCTGAATTTTCCCAGTTACTGCCGATAATTGGCGGTGCTTGACCTTGAATTTGACCGTTGCGGAGCCAAAAATGATTGTTGGAGTTTTGGCAAGGCCCAGCGAGGGAAACTCCGGCAGGAATTCGGCTTTCTTCTATGTAAGGAAGTAAGTGGGGCCAAAGAATCTGTTGTTGGTGGCGAGGGAGCGATCGCAAATCTGTTTGTGTCTTGAAAAATATTAACCGCTGTCGCTCTTGAAATTCTTGCTGCAAGTGCTGTTGCAGTTGCGGGAATTCCTCTAAAATAAGCTGCATTGTGGTGGCAGCAATTCGACCGATTTGGCAAGTGCCGGCCGCAATTGCCCTGTAAGGCAGTCCGCTGTCAAGAAATAGGTTATCTGTCCCAAATATTGCCCCGACTTCCAGTACCACCGCCGAAATTTCCTGCTGGTGAGACGCTTCTACCGCTAGCAGTCTGACTCTTCCCTCGCAAACTAAATAAAAATTGCGATCGCTCTGTTCTTTTTCAAGAAAATTGTTGCTATCTGATGTTTGATATTGAGTGATTTCATCTCCGAGCTGAAACTCGCAAAGTTCACACGCTGTATTTAATTTCGCCACTAATGTCGGTTCTGCACCGACTTCCTCGAAAATTTTCTGAATAGCCGGGAAATTTTCCAAGGCTTCTGGGGTTTTAAAAATCAGATTTTTAACCCCTAATTTTTTTTTCATAACTCACCCTGTCAAAAATTTGAAACAAATTTTTTGAATGACAACTAACCCGGTTATGAGCAATTTTTATTGGTTTAGTTGCAATTTAGTTGGCTTAAAAACTGTTGGTCGATATGTCCGACTAACACCCCTTAGTTACGGCATCCCTTCAACGCCTTTAGGATATATAAAATTGCGTTTTTTCAGGATTGTGTGGTGATTACGTAAGTGTGGTTTTGGCTGGCTCTAAGTTTAACTTACAGAATCGTGATTTGGGCTACCTTTAAGGGCAATCTTTACCAAATCTTTATAAACTTACCGTAATTATACGGAGATTTATGAAGATTATGTGAAGCTGGGGCAGGCAAATGTTGAGCCTGGTATACGTATATATACAGAGGAATTGACATTCAGGGTTCAAAAACCATCAATTTTTGACGATCGCTTCTGAAGTGCAGAGCCCGATCATTGTAAAGAAATATTGATGGCTATTAGTTTGTAGCAGCAATTCAAGCAATGAATTCACCATCTAATCTCGGTATGTAACGAATTAAAGTAAAGTGGAAAATTCTGCTGTGGATAACGGCTTTCCATTTGGGGGTGACTTCTGTAAGGGCCCAAACCCATCACTATCGATACCCATCACTATCCGTCTACACCCCGATTAAAAGTATCGGTTTTTCTGCTTAACGAATTTTGTGCGATCGCACTCAGTGTATTTGTTCTCCAAAAGCATGGAATAGTGTAGAATCCAACAACCAACTACTGCAAATGTCAGCGTCTAATCCGCCAAAATCTTCTGTGCGGCTGTCCCTGGAACAAGTTCTCAAACATTTTTTTGGCTATGACTCTTTGATCCCGCGGCAGCAGGAAATTGTCGAAGCTGCTTTACAAAAACGGGATAGGATTGTCATGCTGACGGGCAGTGGCAATTCTTTGTATTTTCAATAGTAGAGACTATTGATGGGAGGAAGGCTACTCTTCGGCACATCTTAGCCGTATCATCTGTTGTTTAGTTCACCCTACTTCATGCCCCTTCACCTGAGTTCGGCTCAATCAAGGCAACTGCTAGTAATTGACCAGCCTGCAGGTTACTCATTGCGACTTCCCAAATGCCTTTTGCACAATAGCTGTAAAAGTTAGGAACAGGCAGAAACAATGAAAGCTACTGGTAAGGTGTATACAATTGATTTGGCTGGAAATCAGTATCAAAGCCCTCGCTACTTGCAAAGTCGGGCCAGGATTAACTCCCTCATCGACCATTATATGTCATTGGAAGTTTTGAGCGATCGACTTTCCGATCTGCCCCAGCAATTTTCCGCCCCGCATCCCCGCCCTTGGGAACCCATAGATTGGCAAGGAATCAATCGCGACCAAATTATTGGTGTCAAGCCAGAAATATTTTTACAAATTTTGGCAAGTGCGGCAGAAATTGAAGCTCCCATCCGCAGCTACGGTAGAGAAAGTTGGTGCTATTTACAGCATATTTACCCGCAAATGGCGCGGTTTATGGGAGGAATTTTTGATAACAACGGCAACATCTTAGAGATAGGTGTCTGGGAAAAAGAAGAACGCCAACATTGCCCGACATTTAGGAAAATTTACCAGCAACTTACAGCAGAAAAACTGCAAGTAAAACCGAACTCTGTGAATGGCTGTCAATCCACAGGTGACGCTTGGCAAGATACCTACAAACACGTGATTAGTCGCCTGAGTACCGAGTGGGGAGCTACTTCTGTTTATTTATGGTTAATGGTACACTCAACAGGAGCGTTGCAACAGGCAATTTCCCAGCCTTTACAGGATGAGATCAATCATTTGGCTAAGTTTTGGGGTTTCAGCCGCTGGGCATTCTCCCAGAGTTACTTCAATCAACTAAAAGGCTCTACCAAAAACCTGATTGCTTTGCTGAAACACCATCAGATTGAACGCACGCACGGCAATGATGTGTTTAATACTTCACTCAGTCTCAAACAGCTTTCTTTGGTGTTGGAATTGACTTTTACATTCACGCGAGTGATGGTGCGGCTGCGGCGCTGGAACCGCGAACTCAGTCGCAGTTATCTCAGACATTTGTTTGGTACTGCACCGATGGTTGATGCACCGCGCAAGGTCGCTTAAATCTGAGATATTGCACGAGTTTCATGAACAGGCTTTTCGGCCTGTTCCACTCAGAGTTCAATTTTATTGTGGGGTAAGGTGCGCCCTAAGCACCCAGCTATGTTAAAGTGCTGACATATCTACTCGTTTTAATCTTGAAGAATACAGCGCATGAATCAAAGTTTAATGAATCTGTAACGATCGCACTTCAGAGACAATTGAAATTAAAAGGTACTATAAATCATGCAAATTACGATCGACCTTCCCGACAATCTCCCCCTGACTGAAGCCGATGTGCGGATAGAATTGGCGATCGTACTTGATCGGCTAATATTCTAAACTCTAAAGTTTTATGGTTTAGGTAGTGGTTCCCAATTGCAGATAGACTCTGGTTTGAGAGGGCAAGTTTTGGGCGCGATCGGATTTCCGCTGAGGAAGAGATTAGTCAGTTTAGTCAAGGATGCTAACGGTTTGATGTCATTGATTTGATTGTTGATGAGGACGAGCGAAGTCAGGTTAGTCAAAGATGCTAGCGGTTTGATGTCGCTGATTTGATTGTTGATGAGCCAGAGAAAAGTCAGGTTGGTCAAGGATGCTAGCGGTTTGATGTCGTTGATTTGATTTCCTTTGAGGTTCAGCGAAGTCAGGTTCGTCAAGGATGCTAGTGGTTTGATGTCGCTGATTGGATTGTTAATCAGGTAGAGCGAAGTCAGGTTCGTCAAGGATGTTAGGGGTTTGATGTCGCTGATTTGATTGTTGATGAGCCAGAGAAAAGTCAGGTTAGTCAATGATGCTAACGGTTTGATGTCGGTGATTTGATTGTTGATGAGCCAGAGATTAGTCAGTTTAGTCAAGGATGCTAACGGTTTGATGTCGCTGATTTGATTTCCTTCGAGGGTGAGCGCAGTCAGGTTAGTCAAGGATGCTAGCAGTTTGATGTCGCTGATTTGATTGCTGCTGAGGGTGAGCGCAGTCAGGTTAGTCAAGGATGCTAGCAGTTTGATGTCGCTGATTTGATTTCCTTCGAGCCAGAGCGAAGTCAGGTTCGTCAAGGATGCTAGCGGTTTGATGTCGCTGATTTTATTGCTGCTGATGCCGAGCGAAGTCAGTTTAGTCAAGGATTCTAGCGGTTTGATGTCGCTGATTTGATTTCCTTTGAGGTCAAGCGAAGTCAGTTTAGTCAAGGATTCTAGCGGTTTGATGTCGCTGATTTGATTTCCTTTGAGGTCAAGCGAAGTCAGTTTAGTCAAGGATTCTAGCGGTTTGATGTCGCTGATTTGATTTCCTTTGAGGTCAAGCGAAGTCAGTTTAGTCAAGGATTCTAGCGGTTTGATGTCGCTGATTTGATTTCCTTTGAGGTCAAGCGAAGTCAG
>NZ_JAUBPW010000101.1:0-17246 GCF_036700965.1 Microcoleus sp. Pol8_D6
ATGTTCAACTAAGCAAATCAAAAATTATTTTGCTCACTGCTGTTACTGTACCTCTTAGTCACGCAAAGTGCTGTATCCCGATCGCATTCTTATGGGTATAACGAGTCAAGTTAGCAGTAGCCCGAAAGTCGGTGATATTGTCATAACAGATTGGCGATCGGGTGGGCTTTTAAATGCTTCTATGATTAAGCCAGTTATTACTACAATTGAAAAAAAACAGATACTCAAAAAATTGGGAAGGCTTCAAGATGTAGATATTCAGTCTTTGAAAGAGGGATTGATTGGAATTATAGGTAATAGTTGAGCGATCGCCATTCTGAATTATTAGAAAGGAAGATCGCTCTTTTTTAACCGCAGATGAAGGCAGATTAACGCTGATGCAAGAAGGGATCTCGCTCTTTTGATGAATGATGAGCGAGATCCTTTCTGAATTATTAGAAAGGGATCTCGCTATAATTCTAAATAGCGCTGCAAAATCTCTTGAGCTTGGGAAAATAGCTCCGATTCCAATTAGCCGACTTGTTGTACTAATCTCGTTTTATCGAAAGTCATGGGATCGACACAGACTAGCAAACTGTCTGCATCTCAACCATTTTGTGGGGATGCGGGTACTAAGAGCACAGCAGGAGAAATCCGAGGATCGTGAGGACGAGCTGAGGTAAACGGCAAAACAGTCACTTTGCTGCGCCGCTCGTTGAACAGCGTACCAGAAATGACTAACGCAGGCCGCGTTTTCCGTATTTCTGTTCCTACTGACGGATCGAATCTAGCTATCGGGATGCTTCCCAGTCGGTAATCGCTTGAGCTTGCCATTCCTCATCCCATCCTAAATCTAATTCGTCAATTAGCTTGCAAGCTTCTGCTAAAGCTTGGTTTTCTTGTTGTTTTCGCCATTGTTTTAAGAGAGATTCTATCAAAGCACTGGGGTTTGGCGCTTTTTGATTGACGTATGTGAGTAAGTCATCTGGCAAGCTGATAGAGATGTCGCTCATTGGCTAATCAGAATAGTTTTTTGTAATTATTTTAGCAACAATTGACTGAAATGACAATTTTTTATTAGTTGAATGCACAAACGGAAGGGCGATCGCTCTTTTGATGAATGATGGGCGATCGCCTTACATAATTTAGAAGAAATTAACTAATTCGGAATGGGACAGTCTGACCAAAAGTACCATCGCTATTTGGTCTATGAACTTCTACGTGCAAGTGAGGACCTGTACTCCAACCCGAATTGCCACTGTACCCAATTAGCTGTCCTGCTTTGACAGTATTACCTTCCTTTATTCCCCCTGTTACTTTTAAACTAAATCCACGTTGTAGATGTAAGTAAGCAGAACGATATCCTCCATCATGCTCAATCGTAACTAAGTTTGCTTGATTCGCTTTTTCTGAACCACCACCTGTGTCTGAATAGGCATCTATTACTCTTTTCACTGTACCTGAACGCATTGCATATACAGGTGTACCCAAGTTAACACCATAGTCAATGGCATATTGCGCTCTGCCGGTATGTGAAGTTGAACCACCAGGTCCTTGTGTCAGGCTGCCAGCACCTTGTAAAGGATTATTGAATCCCACTAAAGGATTAAATGAAGTTGGATTAGCAAAGAGAGAAGGTTGAGAATTTGTGTCGTTCAAAAGTGGTTGATTACCAAGATTGGAAGTGTTATCAAACGAAATACCGCTACCTTCTTTGTAAGCAGTTGCCTTACTACCATTCCAGTAGATGTACCCATTCTCAAAGTATTGAATGATATTCCCATTACCCAGCCCTTTTTCCTCACTTTTTGGAGCACCCAACCACCCTTCCAATCCACCTGTTTTCAAAAAAGCTTGACGGATGCCACCGTAAAGGGGGAAAGTTCCATTTTGACTGGTAACGATTGACCCTTTGTCGAATAGTTGATAGCTGACACTACCATAATTGATGACATCGGAAGTGGGATTGCCCAGCGTTCCTTGATAATTCTGGAAAACCGGATAGAAGTTGCCACCAATGGTGTGTCCGTTGAGAGAAATTGAATTAGGTGGTGGCTGTACAGGATTGTCAACTGGTGGCTGTACGGGATTGTCAATTGGCGGCTGTACGGGATTGTCAACTGGTGGCTGAGGTGGAGATACCTGTTTGGGAATGTCAATTGTAGTCCCCGCCTGAATCTCATCAGCTTTGGGAATATTGTTGTATTGAGCAATCCAGTTGTAAGCATCAGCAGAAGCATCGCCCATTGTGTCGAGTGCTATTTGACTGAGGGTATCCCCATATTCAAGAGTGTAAGACACCCACTCATAGTATTTGCCATTAAATTGATCGGCAGTGGCCCTTTCTAATGGCGTCACCAACCCTTCTAAACCCCAAGTTGTCGGATTCGAGAAAGGTGTCGGAATATAAGCTTGTGGGGCTGTTTCCTTGGCCACTTGCACAGCTTTATTGAAATTCACCACCCCAAAACCCGTTTCTTCATCCCATCCGGGCTCCTTCAAATCGATCGCACTTCCGGTCAAAATGTCAATCACTTGGGTAGCATTCAAATCGGGATTACTCTCCCAAACCTTAGACGCCATCCCCGCCGCCTTAGCCGCGGATGCCGAAGTTCCCGCCATCGTGCCTAAATCCTCGCCAACAGTCGATAAAGTCGGATTATCGATCGCACCTCCCGGCACTAAAATATCCAAACCATAGCCGTAGCTGGAATAATCCGATCGCCCAAAGCCATCAGATGAACCAACTGTGAGAATATTCTCAAACTCCTGGGAAGATTGACCCAAAACAGACATCACACCGCCGTCATTCCCAGCCGCCACAACTAACAGCACTCCATTCTGACGCGCATTTTCTAAAGCAGCACGTTCTCTGGGTGTAAATTCGTAACGAGTGGTAATGCTTCCATCAGCATTCTTTTGAGTTAAATCGAGGGGAAGAAGTGCGATCGCATTCTTCTGCTTTTGTGCTTTCGCCTCACTTACAAAATCAGTTAAAGCTAAATCCCATTCCCCAGAACCAATTGCCCGACTTAAATAAACATTCGCCTTATCGTTGTAGCCATCAATACCTTTATCGTTGCCTTGAATTGCACTCACTAAACCCCAGCTAAATGTGCCGTGTTCGTTACCTGTGCCGGCAGTAAACAAAGGATTGCTGTCTTTGTCAATGCGATCGCGCCCCAATGTCACTTTAGAGTAGTCCAAATCGGGATTGTTTGTCGCAAACCCAGTATCGATGATGCCGATAAATGCGCGATTTTCTGGTGGCGAACTAATCGGTAATACGGTTTCAATCGGCGGTTCGGGGTCGATCGGCTGCGACATATCATCGATCGGCTCAAGTCCAAGCAGAGGCGGTTCAGGGGCGATCGTAGGCGGTTGCACCGATGGTGTTGGAGGGGTCGGCAGCGTTGCTACAGGCGGTGTTGTCGCAACAGGCAGCGTTGTCACAGGCGGCGTTGTCTCAATCGGGGGCGCTACAGCAACAGGTGGTTTTGTCTCCACAGGAGGCGGCGTTTCCACAGGTGGTGTTTCCACGGGTGGCGCTACAGCCACAGGCGGTTTTGTTTCCACAGGTGGTGTTTCCACGGGTGGCGCTACAGCCACAGGCGGTTTTGTCTCCACAGGTGGTGTTTCCACGGGTGGCGCTACAGCCACAGGCGGTTTTGTCTCCACAGGTGGTGTTTCCACAGGAGGCGCTACAGCCACAGGCGGTTTTGTTTCCACAGGCGGCGCGACAGCCACAGGAGGCGCTACAGCCACAGGCGGTTTTGTTTCCACAGGTGGTGTTTCCACGGGTGGTTTTGTCTCCACAGGCGGCGTTTCCACAGGAGGCGCGACAGCCACAGGCGGTTTTGTTTCCACAGGCGGCGCGACAGCCACAGGCGGTTTTGTTTCCACAGGTGGCGTTTCCACGGGTGGCGCGACAGCCACAGGCGGTTTTGTTTCCACAGGTGGCGTTTCCACAGGCGGTTCCAGAACCGGCTGCTTTGATTTGACATAATCGATCAATTTCTTGCCGCCATCAAGTTTAGTCCAATCCTTATTTGGATCGATCACTTTCTCTATTGCCGGTGCTTTGCCCGTCGCACCTGTTAAATTGAAAACCAAATCGTTGTAATCTTTATCTGAACCCTGATCGACGCGCTGATCTTCCATCGCAAATGCCTTGCCGTTGCCAGTGACATCTGCTACTTGACCGTACAACCAAGCATCATCTGGATTAGTGCTAGATAATGATAGCAGTGGGCGTTTATCACCGCCGGCACCGGGATTATTAAACACATCTTGCACAGTACCATTTGGCACCAGCATCACCGCAAAAGCCTCTCCCGGTTTCATCGGAAATGTTTTCTGCCCGCTGTACTGCCCCTGGTTATAATTTGCCTCTCCTAAACTGCCATTAAATAGTGGATTTGCACCTTCTGTGGGGTCAGAAATTACTACGTGACCAAAGGTAGAATTGGTCAGGGATCGTCTTGCCGCTTCTTTGATAAATTCCTGAGAACCAGGGGTAAATTTCTCCATTCCCAGCACGCTGAAAATGGCAACTTCACCTTGATAATTGCCGCCGTCGTGCAGCCAGTCAAAGCCAACTTGTCCCGTGGAATCTGTAGCAAAAAAGCCGGAGTCTACCCCTAAACCTGTCAGCGGGTCAACTTTGCCATCTGGGGTTAAACTAACTTGATAATTTGTATCGCCCGAAGGTGCGGAAATTTTGAGCGCATAATTGGTTGCGCCCAAATTATCGATGCTAAAAGTTCCTGAATTTGTGCCGTTGGTTTCGATATCTTTGACGACTTTTCCCTGACTGTCGAGAAGCTGCATCCCGACAATGGAACTAAATCCTTCAGCCGTAACTCGAAAGCTGCCTGTATTCAGCCGATTAAAACGATAGGTGTCTGTGGGGTCAGTTTTACCTGCGAAGTCGATGGAGAAATAGTTGTCGTTCAGATTGCCGATCGATATATTAGACATGATGCACCTTGATTAATTGGATAACTGGGGGCTGATATTGATCTATCTGAAGTGCGTCGGAATTTTTATGCGTTTTGTAATATAACTTCACAAAGAGTGTGGATTAAACCTGCTGAACTTTCCGCCGCTATGTATCTATCTGGGGTAAGTTTTAGTTTTTATGCAAAGTTTCAGTCTTTGTAATATAACTTCACACAGGGGGTGGATTAAACTCGCTGAACTTTCCGCCGCTATGTATCTATCAAAGCGGCGCCGGAGTTTTATGCAGTTTGTAATATAATTTTGTATAGAGTGTGCGATCGGCAGTAGGAAATTTCACCCTTAGACATAGGATCTACCCAAGGTAGCAATTTTTCAACTATCTGTGAAGGTAAAGTGCGCTGTGTGAACCTACAGATAGTGTCTGTGCGTAAGTCCTGTAGTTGATTTTGGATGAGAAGTATTTTCTATTTGTTTTGTTGTCACACCATCGTGACATCAATAATTTTCATCCTAGACAACTGGCTGCTGATTTTTTGCATCCCAGTAGAACAAAAACAAAACTATGATGGGCAATGCAGCAAAAATACTCGCAACGCACTCATATATTAATGCGACTCCAAAGTTATCCTGTTGTCCAATCAATGATAGCGGAAAAAACAAAATCAAAGACACAATCATGGAAGCAATAAGCAATCCAAGATAGGTCAGAATCATCGTCCAAAATATCTTACCTCTTTTCCCTTGAGTCAAATTCGCACTAACTTTTTGAGCCTTAGATCCTTCTACACCTTCCAGCACCACAGCGGCATCAATTAGTGCATAGCGCAATGCCAAAATGACACCTGGAACGATAAAAAGAATTAAACCACATAGCACAATCAATCCAGTGACAAAACGAGTTCCGAACATCTTGAAACACTTTCGTCCTGCGTGGGTCATGGACTCACGATAAGTTGGATGAAGTCCCCGCTTCAACTGAGCAAGTGCATGAAGTAATGCACCCACATAGAGCGTACCAAAAGAGCCTTCAATGAATTGCGATACTCGCAATTCTTGCATGGTTATACGCAACTCGTCTCCGCCAGTCATCTCTGGAAAAACGTACAGGCGCAAATATATCAACAGAATTGACCCCGGCAACCATACTGTTAGCACTATCAAACTAAACAGCACAAAGTTTGAAGCGAATAATCCAATAGCTTCACGGATTTTTTGAATCATAAAGTGTAGGGTCTACATTATGAAGAAATTTTTATATTACAATTTAAATGTAGAGGTGATATCACGCTAGCTTGTAAGTGTTATTTTGTCAAGTAAATAAACTGAGTTTGTGTCGATAGTCGATCGCTTTAATCTTCACTGCTACTCTTTATTTGCTTTCACTGGGGTGTTTCTGCCTCGCGCTTTTTATCGCTCTGCTTCATGATTCATATCAAGTGTAAGTTTTGTTTCGCGCTCTTTCAACCTAACCTACACTTGATATTGGCGAACTTATCAAAAAATCTCCCCAACAATCATCCCCGCCAATATGACAAACCCCACCCAAACATTTTGGCGGAAGATTTGACCGTAAACAAGCTTCGGAATATCAGTATTTCGGAGTTGACTGTATTGCAAAAACCACAAAATCGCCGCCGCACTAATTGCCATCCAAAAACCAATATGCAAGTGCAGATTAATTCCCATTGCTGCTAACAAACCGACAGTACCAACAAAGAAAAAACCCACAGCATTAGCAGCATTATCCCCGAAAAATATCGCGCTGGAATTCACCCCCAAACGCAAATCGTCTTCCCGATCGCTCATCGCATAAACTGTATCAAATCCCATCGTCCAACACACGACTGCACCCCACAGCAGCCAAGTCGCTAATTCTAATTGGTTAACGGCGGCGCTCCAACTAATTAAAACTGCAAAACCCCAGGCAATTGATAACACTAATTGCGGCACTGGAAAGAATCTTTTTGCTAGGGGGTAGCAGATAATTACTGGTACGGCGGCGACACACAGCCAGAAGCTTAAAGGATTGAGATAAAAAGCGAGAATCGCCGCACAAGCAAAGGAAATTAATGCAACTCCGATTCCAGTTTGCACGGTGAGGGCGCGGGATGCTAGGGGGCGCGATCGCGTTCTTTCTACTTCGGGATCGATATCGCGATCCCACAAGTCGTTGATGACGCATCCCGCCGCACTCGTGGCTAGGGTTCCCAACACAATCACTCCCACCAATGCTGTCGGCGGCCTCCCGTGGGCTGCTAAAAAGACCGCCCAGAGGGCTGGAATCATTAAAATCAGCCTTCCTGCTGGTTTGTCCCATCTCAAAAGCCTCACGACGGTTAGCAATTTGGATTCGGGTTGGCGATCGAGCTCTTTAAGCATTTCAATTCTAGATTTGATATTTTTAACTGTAAATTTTATCAAATTTTAGGCACAATCACTTACTATCTCTGCTGCCGATCGCACTTCTGCCGAAATTTCAAACAGGTGGAAGTCTTGGCCAGCCAGCAGTTCCAGATTTTTGCTAATTTAATAGAATGCCTCACTGGATTCGTGAAATAATCATAAATATCTATCAACCCCGATACTCCAATGGTTAATTCACTTGCTTCTACGGAGTCAAATCGTATTATTGCTGCTATTGATATGGGTACTAACTCGTTTCACATGGTGGTGGCACGGATCGATCCGAAATTGCCCGCGTTTACGATTATTGCTAGAGAAAAAGATACGGTTCGGTTGGGCGATTGCGAGGCAAAAACAGGGTGCTTGAAGTCCGAGGTTATGGAAAGGGCGATCGCCACTCTGCGCCGCTTTCAAGATATTGCTAAAACTTTCAATGCCGAACAAATTATCGCTGTGGCTACGAGTGCAGTTCGGGAAGCCCCTAACGGGCGGGATTTTCTCAAACAAGTTGCTGATGAATTAGACCTGAATGTGAGTTTAATTTCCGGTCAAGAAGAAGCGCGGAGAATTTATCTCGGCGTTCTTTCGGGTATGGAGTTTAACAATCAGTCGCAGGTAATTATTGATATTGGTGGCGGTTCTACGGAGTTGATTTTAGGAGACAGTTCTGAGCCTCGCTGTCTCACCAGTACAAAAATTGGTGCTGTTCGCTTAACAGGACAATTTGTCAAAACTGACCCGATAAGCAGGGAGGAGTTTGCTTATTTGCAAGCTTATATTCGGATTTCGCTGGAAAGACCGATCGACGAATTGCGCTCTCACTTCAATGCTGGCGAACCTTTGCGCTTGATTGGCACTGCTGGAACGATCGAAACTCTGGCCACAATTAACGCTCGCGAAAAGTTTGGAACAGTGCCGAGTCCGCTGGCTGGATATCAGTTAAGTTTAAAAGATTTGCGCGATTTAGTCAATCGCTTTCGCAAACTTTCTTACTCGGAAAGGTTGGCAATTCCAGGAATGTCGGACAAGCGGGCGGAAATTATTCTGGCAGGCGCTTTGATTTTGCAGGAAGCTATGATTCAATTAGGAATTGAATCGCTGACTGTTTGCGATCGCTCTCTGAGAGAAGGCGTAATAGTTGACTGGATGCTGACTCACGGTTTAATTGAAAACCGCTTGCGCTATCAAGGTTCAATCCGCCAGCGCAGCATTCTGCACATGGCTGACAAATATCAAGTCAATTTAGAACAAAGCGAAAGAACAGCAGCATTTGCGCTCAATTTCTTCGACCAAACTCAAGGAACTCTACACAACTGGGGAACCGAAGAACGCGAGTTGCTGTGGGCTGCCGCGATTCTGCACAACTGCGGTTTGTACGTCAGTCATTCAGCGCACCACAAGCATTCTTACTATTTAATTCGCAATGGTGAGTTATTGGGCTACACTGAAACAGAGATTGAAGTAATTGCCAATTTGGCTCGCTATCACCGGAAGAATCCTCCTAAAAAGAAGCACGAAAATTTTAGTGTTCTCCCAAAAACTTACCGAGAATTAGTCAGCAAATTGCATCCGTTTCTGCGGTTAGCTGTGGCTTTAGATAGGCGGCAAATAGGCGCAATTTATGATTTTAAATGCCAACACCGCCCGGAAGTTAGAGAGTTTCACTTGCGACTACAACCGCTCAATCCCAAAGACGATTGCGCTCTAGAACTGTGGAGTTTAGATTATAAAAAGCCGTGTTTTGAATATGAGTACAATCTCAAATTAGTGGCAACTTTGGAACCGACTCTGATTCCGGTTTAAATACAAAGCCGAGCCTGGAAACGAGAGACTGTAGGCTGCGAAGTACGCACCCTACAGTTTCAACTTAACCCCAAGTATAGTACCAATATGGTGTTTGACTCCATACTCCTCGCGATCGCCCTAGCCTGCTTTGAGAAGGCAGGGTGGATTAATTTTAGAGACGATAAATCAATGCGATATGACTATTTGCTGACGCTATACGAAAGATTTAAGTAGTGTCTCATATTATGTCCGGTCGAGCGATCGCGATTTTTGTATGGGCGGCTTCACCAACAATACCTGCAAATAATTGACAATCTCAAAAAACCCCCCCGACCGAAATATTATGGTTAATCGATCCTACAGGATATTAGCGATCATTCTGATACAACCGGATTAGATATTATCTACAAACCAGGTAGCCCAATTACTGTAAAATCCTGTTGAGTGATGAGATTAGCTGATACGCCGTTGAGGCTAGCTAAGATTTGATCTGTGTTGGCAATTTTGATAAAAGTTGTGGTGTTTTCTTTAACTATGCTGAGTCGATCGACCGTTAACCCTCCCGTTAAAATTAATAAATCTTCACCTTGCGTAAAATCAGCGATTACAGCGCGGCCTTCTCCCGCAGTCAAGAAAAAGTGATCGCGCCCGCTTCCCCCTTGCAGCGTATCGTTTCCGAAGTCTCCCATCAACCAGTCGTCGCCAATTCCACCAATCAAAGTATCATCACCCTTACCCCCGTACAGAGTATCGCTACCGTCACCGCCGCACAATTGATCGGCATCTTGATTACCAAAAATTAAATCATTGCCACTACCACCGCACAAATAATCTTTTTGATTGCTAGCATTCGTCGCGATATTGTCAATATCTCCGAAAATCGTATCCTCGCCATCGCCACCGCAGATGCTGTCATTTCCCAAATTTCCAAACAGCAAATCATTGCCAGAATCGCCACAAACTATATCGTTATCTTTGCCGCCATGTAAGGTATCATTGTCCTCGCCCCCAGCAAGAGTATCTTCGCTTTCTTGTCCGTATAAAACGTCGTTGCCATTATTACCAAAAAGCAAATCTTTTCCTGTCAAGTCACCGTCAGACGCATCAGAAGTGCCACCAAATAAACTGTCATTACCTTCATCGCCAAGTAGGGTATCGTTGCCTTTGTCGCCCCAAACTACGTCATTATCTTTGCCTGCGATCGCCACATCATGATCTTTACCCGCATAAATAATGTCATTCCCAGCGTGGCCGACGAGATAGTCGTTATTTTCGTTGCCAAATATGGTGTCGCTGTCTGCATCCGCGCCAACAGTAACTGGGCTAGCAAAGCCGCCGTAAATATTGTCGTTGCCGAATAAGCCATTTAGCAAGTCGCTGCCGTTGAAACCGTTGATGATGTCATTAATATCGCTGCCAGTTAGAGTATCTTTACCGTCAGTACCGTTGAGGATATTTTCAGGGATATTCGGGCCGGGAATGGAAGTGCGATCGAGTAAAGTGATTCGATCGCACATACAGTCTTCCGAAGCAGCAGGAATTAGCCTAGGTGTGGGGGTTTCGGTTGGTGGAGATGTGGTTGGGGCGATCGAATTCTGATTGGCGATCGGCGTTTCCCCAGGTTTAGCCGTTGGAATTGGAGTTTCTCCAGATGTCGGAATTGGTGTCGCAATTGGTGTCGGAATTTCCCCAGGAATTAGCGTCGGTGTCGGAATTGGAGTTTCCCCAGGAATTGGCGTCGGAATTGGAGTTTCCCCAGGCGTCGGAATTGATGTCGGAATTAGTGTCGCAGTAGGAATTGGCGTCGCTGTCGGAATTGGAGTTTCCGCAGGCGTCGGAGTCGCTGTCGGAATTGGAGTTTCCGCAAGCGTCGGCGTCGGTGTGGGAATTTCCGCAGGTGTCGGAGTCGGAGTTGGCGTCGGAGTTGGCGTCGGAATAGGAGTTTCCGCAGGTGTCGGCGTCGGAGTCGGAATTGGCGTCGCTGTCGGAATTAGAGTTTCCGCAGGCGTCGGACTCGCTGTCGGAATTGGAGTTTCCGCAAGCGTCGGCGTCGGTGTGGGAATTGGCGTCGGAGTTGGAATTTCCGCAGGAATTGGCGTCGGAGTTGGAGTTGGCGTCGGAGTTTCCGCAGGTGTCGCTGTCGGAATTGGAGTTTCCGCAGGTGTCGGAGTTGGCGTCGGAGTTTCCGCAGGTGTCGCTGTCGGAATTGGAGTTTCCGCAGGCGTCGGAGTCGGAATTGGCGTCGGAGTTTCCGCAGGCATCGGAGTCGGAATTGGCGTCGAAGTTTCCGCAGGCGTCGGAGTCGGAATTGGCGTCGGAGTTTCCGCAGGTATCGGAGTCGGGGTTGGAGTTGTATCTACAATAGTCAAAACAGCACTATAAATCCCTCCTAAATCAGCTCCGTTAGTGGGATTGTTCAGAGTTAAATTAACAGTTTCATCCTCTTCTATTGCCGCATCATCAACAATTGGAATCGTGAAAGTTTGAGTAGTTTCGCCAATGCCAAAATTTAATGTTCCCGATGTCTGGTTATAGTCGCTGCCAGCATTAGCAGTGCCATTACTTGTACTGTAACTGACAGCAGCCACATTAGTAGCATCAGTGCGAGTAACAGTAATTGTGGCAAATTGACCGTTTTCATTAACGCTGTAATTTGCGGCACTAAAGTTAAATGTGCCTGGATTGGTGAGATTGATAATGAAGGCTTGGGTGTCAGAAGTATCGAGCCCTTCGTTCTCTATACCGCCATTATCTCTCAGGTTTAGAGTGATATTAGCACTGCCGATCGCCCCCGGCACAGGTGTAAAGGTTAGCGTCCCCACCGAGTTGATCGCCGGTTGTACACTAAACAAAGCAGCATTATCATTCCCTACCACTTGAAAAGCCACAGTTTGTCCTGATTCGTTGGCAGGGCCTGGAGAAATCGCAGTCGCCCATCCGGGGATGGTTTGTGGCCCCGAATTGCTGCTGAGAGTGCGATCGACTCCTTTGACAAACGAAGGTGCATCGTTGACGGGATTAACTGCGATCGAACTTGTTAAACTATTAGTGCTAAACGGCGTTGTTCCACCAGTAATTGAAGCATTGACGCCTGCAGTACCGTTACCCACTCCGTTACTTCCATCCCACGCCCGAAAAGTAATTGTTGGTTCGCTTCCAGGGGTACTGTAATAGTCTGGGTTGGGTACAAACCGAACTTTCGCAGGCGTTTCCAGAGATACCCGCGTCAGGTTGATGTTAGCTTGCGCCGAGGTTGTGTCGTCACCGAGGAATAGAAAATTAGGACTTTCGTAAGGATCTATCAAGCCGCTAAATCCTGAATAATCGCGCAGCGGGCCGGCTAGTATGATAGCGCTGCCATTGGAAAGAAAGTAATTGTTACCTTGAACTCTGAGAGTGTAGTTAGTAGCAATATTGGTGTTATAAGCAACATTCTCTGCTGCAACAAATAAGCCGTTGGTTTGTCCGCCTGGGTTGGGAGTAATGCCGTCGCCTTGTGCAAAGATATTGCCAGAAGTTGCAGATAGCTGCTGAAAACCGATTTCAATGGCTTTGCGATCGCTAGTAACGGCAACAATGCTAAAACCCGCCCGATTTTGATTAGTGCGGGATTCCGAGATAATTTGGAGATTAAAAGACAAGCTAAAGCCTGTAGTGCGATCAAGCGGTGGAAATGACGGATTTAAAGAATTCTTTGTATAGCCAGCATAGATGCTATTGGCAGCAGTGCTGTTTAAATTAACTCCATTACCGCTAAATATTTCTGAAGCTTTAGTGGCAGGAGAAAGAAGATTTAAGTTAGTCAAATACAGCCAATCTTGAGCACCGGGAGTGTTACCAAGTAAGCCATTATAAAGACGAGTCGGGCCGAGCACGGTTGCTGAAGTTTCCGACACTGGGCCGAAATTTGTCCAAGTATTGCCATCTGTTGAAAATTGCCAATTTCCGTTAGTATTGTCTGCAGCGGTGACTGCAACACCCAAAGGATCGCCATTAGCGTCACTTCCTAACTCGCTAGTGAGGTTAAAAATACTAAAGCCTGTGTTAGCTGCGCTGGGTATATCTTCATTAATTGCGATCGGCGGATTAACATTAGGAGTTGCCAAAGTCGGAGCAATGTTAACCGGCCAGTTGCGGAGGCTGTTAATATAAATACTGTTAATTCCGCCGTTGGGCAAACCCAAGGAGCCTGGACTATCTATAGTATAACTAGCAGTTCTGTTGATGCCGCCAATAGCGCTGGAAAACTCAACATTACCCCCGTTGGGTGGTGCGGGAATTTGCACCTTAGCTGCACTGCCAAATACCCCTAATCCAGTCGTCGGCCAGGCGAGGGAATCAACAGAAGTAATTCCCGCACTGCTAGTATCTACCCAAACAATATCTGAGGCTGCAAAATCCCCACCAAAACCGTTAGTTCCGAATAAGACATTATTGAGATAAGTACCGCCAGCACCGTTATTTATCAGCAATTGAATGTTCCAATCAGCATCATTTCCGCCGGCTACCGGGTTGTAGGTAATATCATTAGTAGGAATGACATCTGAACCGCCGATCGCAATTATTGTTCCAGCCTTGAAAACAGGAGCAATACTCGCCATGTTCCTGAACTGATAAGCAGAAAATTTCTGTGCTGTTGCACTGCTTGAATCGCCTACAAAAAAACTTTGAATTTGAGCTGTTGTTAGATCTTCGGTCAACAGCAGTTCCACATACTCATTCCCCTGGAATTGCCCGTTCCGCCGGAATTCGTTAATAATTATCTGTCCCATATAGATGCACCTAAATTTGAGATGATTATCTATTAGCTATCAACTAATGTCGTTTTTTTTACATTAAATTTTTTATTTACGTAAATACACTGTCAGTATTTTCTTGGTATAGTAGCTTGTTTAAGTCATTTTTGTTACTAAAATAATATCTGGAGTGCTGAGCAGTGTCAAGCAAAAGCTTGGATTATTGTCGATCGCACTCCCGGACGCAAAAAGTGATTTGATACACTACTCATAGCGATAAGCAGCGCCTTGCACACTCTACATAATTAACTAAGATGCGGAGTACGCACCTTAGTTAATTAATTTGTGCTTACCCGAAGATGGTAAAATCATTCACACCGATCGCACTAGCTTGCACTCCATTCAAAGCAGCCAAAAGTAGACCGTTCTCACCAATCCTGATGAAAGCTGCATTAGCATTTTGGGTAATACTAAGTTGAGCAAAAGTTAGACCGCCCCCTAACACCAGCAAATCTTCACCTTTTGTGAAATCAGCAATGACATCGCTGCCTTCACCTGCTGTTAAAACAAAGCGATCGCGCTCAATGCCACCACTGAGAATATCATTGCCCATACAGCCAATCAAACAATCGTCGCCTTTACCGCCGTAGAGAGTATCGTTGCCCTGATCGCCGCACAGCTTGTCACTACCGCCGTTGCCAAACATCAAATCATTACCTTCCCCACCGCATAGGGAATCAGGCAGGCTGTTAAAGTTGATCGCACTGTCTCCTAAAATAGTATCTTCCCCATCGCCGCCACAAATGCTATCACTGCCGCGATCGCCCAACAGCCGATCGTTGCCAGTACCCCCCACCACAACGTCATTGCCCTTGCCGCCATAAACAGTATCATTGCCCTCGCCGCCGCTTAGAGTATCCGCAGCATCTCCCCCATTCAAGAAGTCGTTGCCAGCAGCGCCAAACAGCAAATCGCGTCCATTCGAGTCAGGGCTAGACGGGTCAAAACTGCCTCCAAACAAGCAGTCGTTACCCTGAGCCCCAACCAGAGTGTCATTGCCTTTGTCGCCCCAAATCAAGTCATCGTCTTTGCCACCGATCGCCACATCATCGCCCTTACCCCCGAAAATGAGATCGTTGCCGGCATTGCCGTTGAGGTAGTCATTGCCATTGCCGCCAAACAGCACGTCATTGTCTGTATCCGGACCAAGGGGGATATTGCTGGGCAGTCCGCCATAAATATTATCGTTGCCCCTTTCACCCAGCAGAATGTCGTCGCCGTTGAAACCGTTGATAGCGTCGTTGAGATTGCTGCCAGTGAGGAAATCGTCGCCGTCAGTGCCGTTGAAAGTGCGATCGACAGAATTCGGGCCGGGAATCGAACTGATCGCGGGTAGGGTAATCTGTTCGCAAATGCAATCGCGATCGTCTGGAGTTCCCGCAGGAGTCGGAGTCGGAGTTTCCGTAGGAGTCGGAGTTCCCGCAGGAGTCGGAGTCGGAGTTCCCGTTGGCGTTGGAGTTTCCGCAGGAGTCGGAGTCGGAGTTCCCGTTGGCGTTGGAGTTTCCGCAGGAGTCGGAGTCGGAGTTCCCGTTGGGGTTGGAGTTTCCGCAGGAGTCGGAGTCGGAGTTCCCGTTGGGGTTGGAGTTTCCGCAGGAGTCGGAGTCGGAGTTTCCGTAGGAGTGGGCGTCGGAGTTTCCGTAGGAGTCGGAGTCGGAGTTTCCGTAGGAGTCGGAGTCGGAGTTTCCGCAGGAGTCGGAGTCGGAGTTTCCGCAGGAGTCGGAGTTGGAGTTTCCGTAGGAGTGGGCGTCGGAGTTTCCGTAGGAGTGGGCGTCGGAGTTCCCGTAGGAGTGGGCGTCGGAGTTGGAGTTTGCGTTGGCGTTGGAGTTTCCGTGGGAGTCGGAGTCGGAGTCGGAGTTTCCGCAGGAGTCGGAGTCGGAGTTTCCGCAGGAGTCGGAGTTTCCGCAGGAGTCGGAGTTTCCGTGGGAGTCGGAGTCGGAGTCGGAGTTTCCGCAGGAGTCGGAGTTTCCGCAGGAGTCGGAGTCGGAGTTTCCGCAGGAGTCGGAGTTGGAGTGTCCGTGGGAGTCGGCGTCGGAGTTGGAGTGTCCGTGGGAGTCGGCGTTGGAGTTGGAGTTGGAGTTGGAGTCGGAGTCGGAGTCGGAGTTTCCGTGGGAGTCGGAGTCGGAGTCGGAGTCGGAGGGTTATTGACAACAATGCTTGCCGTCACGATCGCAGAATCAGCTTTTCCGTCATTAGCTTTGTAGGTAAAAGAGTCTGTCCCTGCAAAACCAGCATTCGGAGTGTAACTGAAAGAACCGTCTTGGTTGAGGACGATTGACCCTGTAGCCGGATTTGTCACCAGAATCACCGTCAGCGGGTCGTTTTCCGGGTCTGTATCGTTGATTAAGACTCCCAAACCGGTCACGTTGAGACCGGTATTAAAAGCAGTAATATAGCTGTCAGAATTCGCTACAGGCGGGTTATTGTTGACGCTGACAGTCACGGTAGCCGGTTCAGAGCTAACTATTCCGTCGCTGACTTTGTAGGTAAAGGTGTCTGTTCCAGAAAAGCCTGCGTTAGGAGTATAAGTGAAAGAACCGTCTTTGTTGAGGGCGATCGACCCTTTCGTCGGATTTGCGGCCACCTCAGCACTCAGCGTGTCCAAATCTGCGTCGGAGTCGTTGCCTAAAACTCCTGGCACTATTTCGCTGAGCACTTTTCCCGCACTGATGCTATAGGTGTCAGGTTGTGCGATCGGCAGACTGTTAGTAACGTTGATATTTGCCACAATTGGTGGTAGGGTAGCAATCCCGTCGCTGACACTATAAGTGAAGCTATCGAGTCCAACAAATCCAGGATTCGGAGTATAAATAAACGAACCATCATTATTCAATCCGAGAGTGCCATTGTTGGGATTTGTGACTTTAGTTGCAGTCAATAAATCACCGTCTAAGTCGCTATCGTTGGCTAAAACTCCTGTCGCAACTGGCACGTTGATGGATTGATCGTGCAGGGTTTTGTAATTGTCACTATTTGCCTGCGGCGGCTGATTGGTGACATTAATACCTATCTGAGTGGTCGCAGACGTGAAGGTTGCATCGCTGACACTGTAGCTGAATTCCTCCAAGCCGACAAAACCCGGATTGGGAGTATAGCTAAAGGAACCATCAGGGTTGAAATTGATCTTGCCGTTGTTTGGCAAGGATACCAGTTTGGCACTCAAGGGGTCGCCGTCGGGGTCGATGTCATTGGCCAGGACTCCGGGAATTACGACATTGAGTGTCTTGTCGTGAGGAGTGTTGTAACGGTCACTATTTGCCTGCGGCGGCTGATTGGTGACATTAATACCTATCTGAGTGGTCGCAGACGTGAAGGTTGCATCGC
>NZ_JAUBPW010000102.1:0-16062 GCF_036700965.1 Microcoleus sp. Pol8_D6
TTATTCCGCAAGGTGTTGTCAAGCGTTTTGTGAAAATATTTTTGATTTTTTGGGGAACCTATACACAGTAAAGGTTTCGGCTGCTGATTTCCGAGCCTGCCTCCGTTGGCTGACTCCTCTTTTAACTATGGGGTCTTTTTTTTTGGGCAAGATTGGACTTTTGAGGGGAGTATCTACCGCGCATGGGTAGAATATCTTTACGTGTAGCTGTTTTATATATAGATGTTTGATCGCCCGCTCATGAAAAAACTTATAGCCCGCCCTAGTGGCTTATTCATTACCTGCGCTTCACTGCTGATCGCTTGCAGTCAGACGAACACTCCCCAAACCTCTACTATCGCATCTCCGGCGACTTCGCCATCTCCCGGTGCTTCGCCAGAGGCTTCGCCTGGGGGGAGATCCAACACTATATCTATATCTATAGGTATTGGGGTGGCCCAAACTAGCAATGTGGCTTTACTAGGTCAGGAACAGGTAGCTGGCGCGGAAATTGCCCAGAAGTATTTCAACGATAAGGGCGGTGTAGATGGGACGCCCATTAGACTGGTGTTCCAAGATACCGGTGGAGATGAACAAGGGACGATCAATGCCTTCAATACTCTAATCAATCAGGATAAGGTGGTGGGTATTGTGGGCCCTACTCTCTCGCAGCAAGCTTTTAGTGCCGATCCGATCGCCGATCGAGCAAAAGTTCCCGTACTTGGACCCTCCAACACCGCCAAAGGCATTCCCCAGATTGGCGATTATGTGGCCAGAGTCTCCGCGCCTGTGGCCGTGGTAGCACCTAATGCCGTGAAAGCTGCACTGAAGCAAAATCCCAATATTAAGAAAGTAGCCGTGTTTTTTGCTCAGAATGATGCTTTTAGCAAATCTGAGACTGAAACTTTTCAGACAACGGTTAAAGATATGGGGCTGGAATTGGCAACAATCCAAAAATTCTTAACTACTGATACAGATTTCCAATCTCAAGCTACTAACGCAATAAATGTCAACCCCGATTTGATAATTATTTCCGGTTTGGCCGCCGATGGAGGCAATTTAATTAAGCAATTGCGGGAGTTGGGATACAAAGGCGTTATCATTGGGGGCAACGGTCTGAATACTTCTAATGTATTTCCTGTTTGTAAAGCACTCTGTGATGGAGTTTTGATTGCCCAAGCCTACAGCCCGGAATATGAAAATGAAGTTAATAAAGCTTTTCGGGATGCTTATCGCGCTCAATTCAAGAAAGAACCGCCTCAATTTAGCGCACAAGCTTTTACGGGCGTACAAGTTTTTGTTGAGTCATTAAAGGCAATTAATGCTAAGTCTAAGATTAGCGAAAAGCCTTTGGCAGAATTGCGTACAAATTTGAATCAGCAGTTGTTGAGTGGTAATTACGATACGCCTTTGGGGGAAATTTCTTTTACGCCTGAAGGTGAGATTAATCAGAAAGAGTTTTATGTGGCACGGATTAAGATGGAGGCTGATGGCAATAATGGTAAGTTTGAGTTTTTGAAATGAAGTCACGATACGGATTTTGACACAGATACACGGATGAGTTATTGAGTGTGAGTCTGAGGTTAAACCCGCTGCCCCCAAGGGGGGAATTCAGAAGTCAGAGTAAAACTTGTATGCTGTTTGTTTTTGAATGATTTAATGTTGATGCCGAATCTCTAACTGGTGATGGACTTAACTCTGTTTTTGCAACAATTTTTAAATGGTTTGTCGATCGGCAGCGTGTATGCTATTTTTGCCCTGGGATACACGCTGGTCTTTTCTATTCTCGGAATTATTAATTTTGCTCACGGTGCAGTATTTACGTTGGGTGCTTATTTCACCTATGCGCTGATGGGAGGTACTTTCGGTTTTAATGGGTTGTGGGCTAATGCTCGAATTCCCGTGCAGTTGCCTTTTGCTGTGGCATTAATTTTGGGAAGTGTCATTGCTGGTTTGGTGGGAGTAATTGTTGAACGAATTGCTTTTTTGCCTTTGCGTCGCCGACTCTCTGATCCTCTGCTGACGGTGGTTTCTAGTTTGGGTGTGGGGGTGGCAATCGCCAATATTATCCAATATCTAGTAGGTGCGGAAATTTACACTTTTCCTGCTAACACTTACGGCTATTTACCTGCTGCAATTAACTTTGGGACAGCGGATAAACCTATTCCGATTCGGACTGTTCAAATAGTAATTTTTGTGGTGTCAGTTGCGATTGTGGCTGTCTTAACTTACTTAATAAATTTCACTAAATTTGGCAAAGCAATGCAGGCTGTGGCTGAAGATGCGACAACTTCTAGTTTATTGGGGATTGATACTGATAGGTACATTGTGTTGACGTTTTTTGTGAGCAGTTTTCTGGCTGGTTTGGCGGGGAGTTTGGTCGGTTCTAGTGTGAGTATTGCTGGGCCGTATTTTGGTATTGCTTTTGGTTTGAAAGGTTTGGCGGTGATTGTACTTGGTGGGTTGGGGAGTATTCCTGGGGCAGTTTTGGGAGGTTTTATAATTGGTTTGGTGGAGGCTTTTGTGCCTGGAGATTTTTCGGCTTATAAGGATGCTGTTGGTTTTGCTATATTGTTTATTATGCTATTGGTTAGACCGCAGGGTTTGTTTGGACGGCGTTTGATTCAGAAGGTGTAAGATAATTCGGCGATTGAAATCGCTTAAGAGTCAAACTAAGTCCCTCTCCTAAAGACTAAGAAATAAAAAAAGTTATGAATGAATTTTTTACTACTTACGGGTTTTTGATTGTCTCGATGTTGTTGGGTGCAATGTTGGGAATGTCCCTGTATTTGCCTTTAATGACTGGACAGTTGTCTCTGGCTAGCCCTGGTTTTTATGCTTTGGGTGGGTATATTGCGGCGATTTTATCTACAACGGTTTTTCAACAGACAGGGGGTTTATTTCCACTGCCATTGCTGTTGGTGGAGATGATAATTGCAGGGGTTGTTTCGGGGTTGCTGGGGATTTTGGTGGGAATTCCGGCGCTGCGGTTGAGTGGGATTTATTTGGCGATCGCAACTATTGCTTTTGTGGAAATTTTGCGGGTTTTATCGCTTAATTTAGATATCACTGGCGGGGCTGTGGGCATTTTTGGGATTCCGCAACCGTTTGCGACGCCGATCGAGTATTTGTGGATTGTACTACCTTTACTGTTGGTAAGTATGGCAATTGTCTATCGGCTGGAACGGATTCGGGTGGGGCGGGCTTTTGCAGCGATCCGCGCTGATGAGTTGGCGGCGGATGCGATCGGCATTAACCCAACTTTTTATAAGGTTCTGGCTTTCACGTTAGGTGCTGTTTTAGCTGGGGTTGTGGGTGCAGTTAGTGCCCATTTCCTGAATACTTGGAACGCGCGTCAAGGGACTTTTGATGCTAGTATTATTTACTTGACTTCTGTGTTAATTGGTGGTAGTCGAAGTTTTCTGGGAGCAGTTTTGGGTGGGATGGTGTTTACTGCTTTGCCGGAGGTTTTGAGGGGGATGGCGACTATTCAGGGATTGCCGATTTGGTTGGCGCAATTTCTGCGGGATGGGCGGTTAATTATTTTTGGGTTGCTGATTGTTTTGGGGACGATATTTTTTCCGCAAGGTTTGGTGACGCCGGAGTTGTTGAAGAGGTTTAAAAAGGGCGATCGTACTTCTGTTTAAAATTAGATTTTGAGTACAGAAAGGTGCGATCGCATCCCCACTCCTTATCGATCGCCTATCCATAAAAAAAGTAAGGGGTGATCGCATCCACACTCCTGATCGATCCCCTATATATAAAACCGTATCTCACAGATCGCTTATGATAAATGTATCCTCGTATGTCTGGGAGTTTAAACTATGTCTCTCGCTGAGTTAATTCCTTTGGTGAACAGTCTGAGCCAGTCAGACAAGTTATCACTCTTTAAACTCCTAGCTGGGCAAATCCCAAAAGCTGAACTACAAGTAATCTTTTCTGCATCAGAGTTATCCGGTTTGGTCACCCTACGACGCAACGGAAGCTGCAAACATTCTGATGCAGATGATTCGGGATGACCGACAAAAACGTTCGATAGACCAAAAGCAGATGCGAATAAATCCTTTAACCTACAATACTATTTCTAGAGATGCCATCACCGAGCCTCCCATAGACTCCCTCAAACCATGCCCAAGCCAAAAAAGACCCCCGCCAAAACCTACACTGAAATCAACCTCAGCGATCCTCAATATTACTTCAACCGAGAACAAAGCTGGCTAGAATTCAACAACCGCGTGCTCCACGAAGCCCTCGACCCCCGCACGCCCCTCCTCGAAAGGCTCAAATTTCTAGCTATTTTTAGCTCCAACCTAGACGAATATTTTATGGTGCGGGTGGCCGCCCTCAAACAGCAAGTACAAGCAAAAGTCAGCAAATTGACCTCCGACGGCAGCACGCCTCAAGAACAGCTAGATGCCCTTAACCAGCGGCTTTTGCCGATGGTTTCTCAGCAACACGCCTATTTTGAGCAAACCCTGCGGCCGAAACTAGCAGCAAGCGGCATCTACATTCTCGACTACATTGACCTCAATCAAGAACAGCGGAATTACTTGCACCGCTACTTCAAAGAACAAGTATTTCCCGTACTCACTCCCCTAGCAGTTGACCCCAGCCACCCATTCCCCTATCTTTCCAATCTCAGCCTCAATTTAGCAGTAGTAGTCAGGGACCCAGACACGCGGGAAGAATTATTTGCCCGCGTCAAAGTACCGCAGGTTTTGCCGAGGTTTTTGCCACTACCGGGGGATTTACAGTGGCAGCAGAGGGGCAAATCTCCGGTTTGGACTGGCGTGCCCCTAGAACAGGTGATTGCCCACAATTTAGAAGCTTTGTTTCCGGGGATGGACATTCAGGAATATCACCCGTTCCGCATTACTCGCAATTCCGATTTGACGGTGGAGGAAGATGAGGCGGAGGATTTGCTGCTGGCAATAGAACAGGAACTCCGCAAGCGTCGGTTTGGAGGTTCTGCGGTGCGGATGGAAATTCAAGCGATTATGCCGCCTGCGCTGCGAGATATGCTGATGGAGGAGCTGGATCTTGGTGAGCAAGATGTTTACGTCGTAGAGGGGCTGCTAGGCCTCAAGGATTTGATGTCTTTTGTGGGGCTGCCCGTGCCGGAACTGAAAGACCCACCTTGGACTCCGGTTGTGCCGCCCCGTTTGCGGAACTCGGAATCGCCAATGATTTTAGGCAAATTGATGTTGGATGCTGACGAGGGCGAGGATATTTTCACCGTCATCCGGCAGGGGGATTTGATGCTACACCATCCCTATCACTCGTTTGCGGCCACGGTGCAGCGGTTTATTACTGAGGCGGCGCACGATCGCTCCGTGTTAGCTATTAAAATGACTTTATACCGCACTTCTGGAGATTCGCCGATCGTCAGCGCCTTAATTCAAGCAGCGGAAAACGGCAAGCAGGTAGCCGTTTTAGTAGAGCTTAAGGCTAGGTTTGACGAAGAAAATAATATTAATTGGGCTCGCAAGTTAGAACAAGCGGGAGTCCACGTAGTTTACGGTTTAGTGGGACTCAAAACCCACACCAAAATTGTGATGGTAGTGCGTCGCGAGGAGGAATTCATCCGTCGCTACGTCCACATAGGCACCGGCAATTACAATCCCAAAACAGCCGGACTCTATACCGATGTGGGTTTGTTGAGTTGTCGCGAGGATTTGGGATCGGATTTGACGGATTTGTTTAATTATTTGACTGGTTATTCGCGGCAGGTATCTTATCGCAAATTATTGGTGGCACCGGTCAATATGCGCGATCAATTTTTAGCTTTAATCCGCCGCGAGGCAGAATTCTGCCGCTTGCAGGCCGAAGGTGGCATCGGTAGCTGTGGCCGCATTGTCGCTAAAATGAACGCTTTAGTTGACCCTCAAATCATTGTTGCTTTGTACGAAGCTTCGCAAGCGGGAGTTAAAATTGATTTGATTATTCGGGGGATTTGCTGTTTGCGTCCCGGCGTTGAGGGTGTTAGCGAAAATATCAGAGTTATCAGTATTATCGGCCGCTTTTTAGAGCATTCTCGGATGTTTTATTTTTTCAACGGTGGCGACGAAGAGGTGTATATTGGTTCTGCTGACTGGATGCAGCGCAATCTCACAAGACGGGTTGAGGCCATAGTTCAGGTGGAAGATCCAACAATTGCCAAGGAATTACAAGAAATTTTGGGAGTAATGCTGGCTGACAACCGCCAAGCTTGGGATTTGCAGTCTGGGGGACACTACTCTCAGCGGCGACCACCTGCTAATTGCCCGGAAGTGAGCTCTCAGCAAATTTTGATGGATATGGTGATGAATTAGTCAGTTGTCAGTTGTCAGTTGTCAAATTTGCAGTTAGCAGTTGTGCGTTCTTGTTAGTTATTAAGCTGTACAGCATTTAATTTTGACTTTTTGGGCGGGCAAGATGCCCACCCCACAATATTTTTACTAGCATAACTATAGCAATCGTTGCAGGATTTGTGGGATGGGCTTCTAGCCCGTCCCTCCCATATCTGGGATGGGCTTCTAGCCCATCCCGACTAGAAACCCAAACCACATTTATAACTGACGAAAGGATTGCTATGTCCAAATTAAATGCGGGACAGCTTAGCCGACCCCCTGACAACTAATGACTAATGACTACTGACTAATGACTACTTAGCTGTTAAAAGTACGCTTGAATTCTTCTAAGAGATCGTCAATTTCTTCGATCGCCTGACTCACATCTATTCTCAGGGCCCCCAAGTCCGATCGATCTAACAGCCGCACGAGGGATTCCCGCTTGCTCTCGATCTCTGCTACGCGCTCTTTGATTGTTTGTGCATCCATGGTTTTTTGCCTTTGCTACTATTAACAAAAATATTTGACATTCCCCCCTGCGAACAGACGGAGATTCTTAATTCACCGACATACCTTTTTGGGCAAATTCTTCACTGTTTTTATAAGGGAAGTGATGAACCTGCTCAGGTTTTTTGGGTCTGTGTTATAGTTTGATTGTACATCAAAACTTCAGCCAAACTCCAGCCACATTTTAGCGCAAAAAAGGCGGACGTTTGGTATCTGCGGGTTTATTTTTCATCATTCCAGCTAAAAATCGCTTCAGAGCCTTCTCCCGGTTTTTCATAAAAGCAGCCCAAAATCCCGGTTGATATTCATCCATCGTCTTGGCTAGGGCCCAGACATCGATCGCTAAGATATTATAAAGCCTTTCATCTTCACGTTTGAGCGAGTTAATCTGCTCCAGAACCGCCTTGTTCGCTCCAGCAGTTTGTTTGTCTTCGTCTTTAATCATGTCCGAAAAATGGTTGAAAGGGCAAAAGTGTTGATCTCGATCAACACTCTGTATACTTTGATGATACTGCCGATCTCGATTGCCTTCTGGAACCAACGCCGCGCAATTAACACGGATATTTACCGATGGCGCGCCCGGGCGAGTCCGGCTGGATAAGCTTCTGAAGCTAGAGACAAGACTGTGGATGCACACCGCTCCCGCGCTCATAGATGCTAGCAGTTTTTGCAGGTCTTTTGGCAAAAAAACTAAATTTATTCAAGACTTTTTGACAGATAATAATTAAAGTATATTATTTCTGTCCGACTACTTACCTCACTAATATGTTACGTAAAATTTCTTTAGCAAACCTAGCCTTAGTTGTTGGCGGTATTATAGCAGCAGTCGGGTTTGGAGCCTACTTTACAGACAGACCTACCCTCAACCTAGCCGGTTTTTTTTATGGAATTCCGCTGTTGCTGGGAGGTTTGGCTCTGAAAGCCGCCGAACTCGAACCGGTGGAGTTCACGGAACCGACTTCTCCCGAAGTTATTCTCCTGCGAGAAAGTCAGGCGACAGATACTCAAAACCAAGTCCGTAAAGATGTCACCCGATTTCGCTACGGTCAACCCGCGCACTTAGATGATGCTTTGGAGCGCTTGGGTCTGGCCCCTACAGATGAGGAACGGCCCCTCCTGCAAGGGTTGCGGGAAGTTGATGTTGACGGTGCTTATGGGTTAGTTTTAGAGTTTTATTCGCCGCTAATGCCGATCGACTTATGGGAAGAAAAGCAAGACAAAATAGCTACTTTTTTTGGGCCAGGTTTGCGCGCACAAGTGACTCAAAAGCCTGGTGACAAAATAGAATTGGCTTTAATTAAAAATACTCAAGCTTAAAGTAGTCTTAAGTTTTGAGTTCGTGAATTTTGAAGTCCCCCCTTAATAATTAATCCTGCATCAGCTTAGATACTGATTTTAGCGACAGCTTGAAACCTGTCGCTATCAACACAAACTCAATCTGCAATTGGGCGATCGCGCAAATTAGATTTTCTTTAATTACAATAATAGTTGAGAAGCGATCGGCAATCTTAAATCAGGAGAAGCACAAATGGTTTCGTCCCAGAGTAGGATAGGTATTATCGGCGCAGGAACATCAGGAGCTTATCTAGCAATTCTGCTGATTCAACAAGGGTTTCAAGTTGACTTGTTTGAAAAATCACCCCAACCGCGCACCGATGGATGTGGAATTCTGATCGTACAAGCAGGTATGAAAGCACTGCATCAAGGAAACCCTCAAATTAGCCAAAAAATTATTAACTCAGGCGATGCGGTTAAATTATTCGAGTTTCGCAACCTCCGCGGCGGTGTCATCAATTCCGAACCCGTCACCTACGAAGAAAATGAACTCCCAGGAATGCTGGTACACCGCAAAGCTATTTTAGAAGCACTCCTCGGCGAGTTACCCCCTGAGTGTATTCATTTTAATGCAGAATTAGCATCGATCGCCCAAACCGAGCACAGTGCGATCGCCCACTTCAAAGATGGTCGTAAATGGGAAGGCGATCTTTTAATTGGTGCCGATGGAATCGTCTCAAAAGTTCGTCAGTATATAGTTCCAGGTGTGGAACTCTTCTATTTAGGGGATATCGTCTGGCGAGGAATTGTCGAAGATCACAGCTTCTGTCCAGAAGGAAACTTTTTTGTTTATGTACGCGGTAGGGGAATTTATGCCAACTTCTTTCACATTGGTGGAGGTCGCACTCATTGGGGTTTCTTTATTGAAAAAGAGCGGACAGACTCCGAAATCGGAAAACTACAACCTAACAACATTACCATTCCTCCCCAAGAACTAGCCAAACTTCCAGAGGATGCGCGAAAAGTAATTGAATCAACCCCTGTGGAAAATATTGTCTGTCGTTTTTCCTATGACATTGACCCCCTACCAAAAATCTATGATGGTCGTGTTATCTTAATTGGAGATGCGGCCCACGCCAAAAGCTCTACACGCGCTAGAGGTATGACTTCCGGTTGGGAAGATGGTCTGTGTTTAGCACAACATCTCAGAGATAGTGCTAACATTGCCGAAGCACTGGAAAATTTTCAAGCTGAAAGATTACCTATTGTCCATGAATATCAACGCACTAGCCGTGAGGTGAGCCGGAAAATAGGTCGTCGTTAGCCAAATTTCAATCGTCCTATAGGAGCGGGTTCACCAATAACTTTAAAGGGTGCAGACAGGTTAAAAAAAACCGCCCCCGCCCACAAAACGCCCTTTTAAGTTTAGACAATTTTTTTAGATAAACCGGAGGCTAATTAATGAATAACGATTTGGGAATTCATGAAGATACCGTCAACCCTCTAAACTCTCCTGATTTAGAGAAAGTACCGGAAATTTTCACACGTCAAATTGGTACTTGGAAAGGGGAATTTATTAAGACTGATACTCGCGGACATTTTTTACGCAGCTTTTTGTGTACTATAAGCATCGGGATTGAGGGGAGTCACCACCGACACGTTAACAACTATGAATACTCAGATGGTTCTCGCCTTCAGCTAAATTTTTACGGTGAATATGAAAATCGGATGCTGAAATTATTTTCTAGTAGTTATCCTGATTTTTCGGGGGTCGCGTGGGATGCGGGTCAGGACATTATCTGCTTTCGGTCAACAAAAACTGAGGGTAACGCACTGATTACTTTTGTGGAAACAATCACTTTAGTGTCAGACAATCACCGAGTTCGTAGCACTCAAATTTTTAAAGATGGCATTTTTGACGGTACTGCATTTATTAAGGAAATGCGTCTATAAGTAAGCCCCCATAAACAATACCCTAATTGCCGACTTCTTTACACAGTGGGCAATCTAACATATCTCGCGTTTTCAATAACTAATTAATCAGCATTAACAAACAACCGGGAACGAGTAATAAAACGCTCTCCATCCGGCCCTTCCAGAGAAAAATCGCTGCCTCCGGGCCCCGATGCCACGTCTATAATTAACTGCGTGTGCTGCCAATATTTGTATTGCTGCGCTGCAATATAAAAGGGACAACCCCCTATTTCGCCGAGCAATACGTCACCATCACCGATTATCAATTCGCCATCGGGAAAGCACATGGGGGAACTACCGTCGCAGCAACCGCCGGATTGGTGAAACATCAATTCTCCGTGTTGAGTTTTAAGATAGTTGATTAATTTTAAAGCGGCGTCTGTTGCGGTGACTTTTGCAGTTTCCATTGCAGTCTGGTTGTGTAGCAATTTTATTTGGTTTATGAATGAGCTTTTTTTTAATGAACCGCAGAGGGCACAGAGGGCGCAGAGAAGGAGAGGAAAGAGAGAAAGAAGGAGTTGACGAATCCTTGAAGTTTGTCTTTCTTCTTTCTTTCTTCCCAATGACTAAAACCTTAGAAAAAACCTAAAGCTTTGGGGCTGTAGCTGACCAACAAATTCTTGGTTTGCTGGTAGTGATCTAACATCATTTTGTGATTTTCGCGACCGATTCCCGATGATTTGTAGCCACCGAATGCTGCGTGAGCCGGATAGAGGTGATAGCAGTTTGTCCACACGCGGCCGGCTTGAACGGCGCGACCCATGCGGTAGGCGGTGTTGATGTCGCGAGTCCAAACTCCTGCACCTAAACCGTAGAGAGTATCGTTGGCAATTTCTAATGCTTCGGCTTCGTCTTTGAATGTGGTGACTGCTAATACTGGGCCGAAAATTTCTTCTTGGAAAATTCGCATTTTGTTGTTTCCTTTGAAGACTGTCGGCTGGAAGTAATAGCCGTCTTGCAAGTCGCCGGATAAGATGTTTCTCTCGCCACCAATGAGACATTCTGCGCCTTCGGCGTGACCGATTTTGACGTATTCGGCGATTTTTTCCATCTGGTTGACTGAGACTTGCGCGCCGAGGGCGGTTGTCGGATCTAAGGGGTTGTCTTGTTTGATTTGGCGGATGCGATCGATCGCCCTTTCCATGAATAGATCGTAGATTGACTCCTGAATTAAGGCGCGGGATGGACAGGTGCACACTTCGCCTTGATTGAAGGCAAACATGACTAATCCTTCGACTGCTTTGTCGAGGAATTCATCATCTTGGGCGCAGATATCTTCAAAGAAAATGTTGGGGGATTTGCCGCCTAGTTCTAGGGTGACGGGGATGACGTTTTGGGAGGCGTATTGCATGATTAGCCTGCCGGTGGTGGTTTCGCCCGTGAAGGCGACTTTGGCAATCCGGGGACTGGTGGCGAGGGTTTTGCCGATTTCGGCGCCTGGTCCGTTAATGACGTTGATTGCGCCGTCTGGTACTAAGTCGGCGATGATTTCCATCAGTACCAAGATTGAGGCGGGGGTGGGGCCTGCTGGTTTGAGCACGACGCAGTTTCCGGCGGCGAGGGCTGGGGCGAGTTTCCAGGCGGCCATTAATATCGGGAAGTTCCAGGGTATGATTTGTCCGATGACGCCTAGGGGTTCGTGGAAGTGGTAGGCGACTGTTGTTCCGTCGAGTTCGCCGATCGAGCCTTCTTGAGCTCGGATGCAGCTTGCGAAGTAGCGGAAATGGTCGATCGCCAGCGGTATGTCTGCGAATGTGGTTTCGCGAATTGGTTTACCGTTGTCCCAGGTTTCGGCGATGGCGAGGCGATCGAGGTTTTCTTCGATGCGATCGGCAATTTTGTGTAAAACCCGCGCCCTATCGGCTGGGGAAGTCTTACCCCACTTGTCTTTCGTGGCGTGGGCGGCATCCAGTGCCAATTCTACATCCTCGGCGGTCGATCGGGGAACTTGACAAATTGATTTTCCTGTAATTGGAGAGAGGTTTTCCGAGTATTTCCCTTTCACCGGTGGCACCCACTGGCCGCCGATAAAGTTGTCGTAGCGAGTTTGAAAAATCGACTGACTGCCGGATTGAACAGGTGCTGCTACTACCATTTTATTACCTGATTAAAATTTGTTTTCGCGGACGCTTAAAATCTCTTGCATATCAACTATCGTCTCTTTTCCTGAAGTTCGGTCAATTCATATACAAAATTTTACATTTTTCAATTATTTTGCCTTCACTTTAGGGCCGGGTTCACAACAATTTTAGGCTAAAACCAACAAGCTCAAAAACCCGCGTCCACTAACGCTAAATACTATTAATTAACTGTGCCACAGCGGAATGTCTATCCTAAATTTAGTACATTGAGCAGGTTGCTAAAAACACTTTAACTCTCCTTTGTGCTGCTCTACAATTATTCGATATCAGAGAGTAATTATTGACTAAATTGCTGCTTGTGGCAACCCACAAGCAAGCAGAAAATGGCGTTGTGAGATATTTGCTAATGGCCATACTATTATCAGCAACCTCCCTATAAGCTCTCTGAGTATTAACTACGTCAATGCTCATCCAAATCACCTATTTAAATTTGATAAATTGCAACTATTATAACTGTTAATTTGACTCTTGCAAAACATCGGTTGCGTGATTGAGAATATTCAAAAAAGCTTGAGTTGTCTGAGATATTTCACCATTTTAAATAAGCTTTTTATGAACAGGCAAGATGCCTGTTCCACAAAAAAAAATAATCTTTGTGGAACAGGCATCTTGCCTGTTCTTGAGAAAGGTCAAAGATGTGAGATTTATCCAAGCTGCATACGGATCAATCTGTGGCAAATTGCCGAATTGCTTCATCAGCTTGATGCCTAGCCGTCCCTCGCAAATGGTCACGTTGTTTAAGTCTGCACCCCGAAAGTCAAACCTTCGGAGCTTTTTATTGCTAAAATGGGAACAAAATAGTAAATAAGTGCATTCATCATTATCAATGTGACGATTTTGCATAATATTTATTAGCACCATAAGCAATAAGGGTTAAAACACTCCATGTCTGCTCAAGGGTTTTATCGTCGTTCACTCCCAGATTCTGCTATTGCCTTTTCCTCCGTAGAGGGAAAGCAAATATTTCGAGAAGCGTTGGCACTGGGAGGTATGGAAGGGTATTTTGCTCTAGCGGAACAGTTTCACACTCAAGCAGAACCCGCTTTTTGTGGATTGGGTAGTTTAGTTGTTGTTCTTAATGCCTTATCCATCGATCCGGGTCGCATTTGGAAAGGGGTGTGGAGATGGTATGGAGAGGAATTTTTAGACTGTTGTTTACCTCTTTCGGTGATTAAAGAAAAGGGTATCACTTTTGATGAGTTTGTCTGTATTGCACGTTGCAACGGTGCTGTTGTAAAACCTAATCGTTACCACCAAAGCAGCTTGGAAAACTTTCGGCAAGCAGTGGAGGAAGTGACTGCGGCGTCAGGTGATATTCATCTAGTTGTTTCCTACAGCCGAAAGGTATTGGGACAAACGGGTGATGGTCACTTTTCACCAATTGGTGGTTATCATCCACAGCGGGATCTAGTTCTTCTGCTGGATGTTGCCCGTTTCAAATATCCACCTCACTGGGTTTCTCTGCCTTTGTTATGGCAAGCATTTGAACCAGTCGATCCCGTCACTAATCAATATCGAGGTTATATTTTATTGCAGAAGAGTGAAAGGTTGCCAGAAACCTTCTTTCATGTTGCTTTTGATTTACATCAGTGGCGTAGTGTTGCTCCTTACTTTGCAGAAATACTCCCAGACATTCTGAGAAAAGAGCAACCTGATTCAATTACTTCATTTGTCAGTACCATCCTGCACCATTGGCCTGTTGAGTTCACAACTATGGTGAATACCTCCTCAGAGACGGCAGAGACACTTGAGAAGTTACGGGCAGCTATTGAGTTAAATTCACTGTTTGATATTGTTCACCAATGCTTGTCAAGCGATGCCTGGGATGCAATGTCTGTTGTAGGGAAGTGGCTGCACCAGCCATTCGTAGCAGACATAATAACAGCAATATTACTCTCCTGTCCCGAAACGCTCTATGCAACTCTCAAACCCGAGTTACGACTGTGGTTTAGTGAGGTTCGCCACCTTGAGAAACTACTCCCTCCCTTGGATATAGAGATATCTAGATTGAGAGAACAAATGTCAGCACTCCAGGAGTTTTACACTTTATATTCCAAGGGACATCAGTGTAATATCCCTCAGAGTTAGCACCTACCGCCTTTTGATCTCCCCAAACCTCGCCTAACTACAAAAGTGAAAATTAAATAGGGCTTACTGGATAAGTGCAGAAAGGTTACACGGCTTGGTTATGCGATCGTCCGATCAAGGAAAGTGTGCAAGATAAACAGGTAAAATAGTACAAAAGCCTTGCATCACCCAGTGCTATCGTGTACAGAAAAGCTGAGCTTGCCTCAAGTCCCCCATCCGAGTTTGAACTGCCATTTGGAGGAAGGTTGTCATCAGACAACCGTTGGGTAAAAATGGCCGAACTAATTCCGTGGTCAGAGTTTGAAGTAGAATATGCCCAAAACTTCCCCACAGAAAAGGGCTTAAGGGCCAAATCATTTCGGATGGCATTGGGAGCATTAATCATCAAAGAAAAACTGGGAATTAGCGATCGCGAAACGGTAGAACAGATTCGCGAAAACCCCTATCTGCAATACTTTATCGGTCAATCAAGCTACAGTAATGAACTCGCATTTGACCGATCTCTATTAGTACACTTTCGGCAACGAATCAGTCCGAACCTCATCAATAAAGTCAACGAACGCATGGTCGAAAAAATGCGCTCTATCACCCCAATCAAACCCGAAAAAAAAAGGCTTCGGACGGCAAAAATGAGTCACCCAATCGCGGTAAGTTGATCGTAGATGCAACCTGTACCCCAGCCGATATTAGTTATCCGACCGACTTAGGACTATTAAACAGAGCCAGAGTTCATACAAAAAAAATCATCGACATCCTGTATAAACAAATCAAATAAAAAACTCATAAAAAACCAATAACCTACCGTAATCTCGCCCGAAAAGATTACTTAGCAGTAGCCAAAAAAAGACGATCTACCCGCAACAAAAGAAGACACGCAATTAAAAAACAACTCCAATATATCAAAAGAAATCTAGCTCATATTGAACAGCTAATCGATTTAGGTGCGACCCTAGAAGGTCTGAATAAAAAGCAATATAAAACTTTGCTAGTCCTCACAGAAGTCGCTCGCCAACAACAGTGGTTATTTGACAACGGCAAACAGAGTATTGAGGAGAGAATAGTAAGTTTAAGTCAACCCCATATTCGTCCTATAGTCAGAGGAAAAGCCGGGAAAAGCGTAGAGTTTGGAGCCAAACTGTCAGCCAGTTATTTTGAAGGATATGTATTTTTAGACCGGATTAGCTGGGATAACTTTAACGAATCAGGAGACTTAAAAGCACAAGTAGAAGCTTATTATAGATTTACAGGATATTATCCAGAGTCAGTTCATGCAGATCGCATTTATCGTACAAGAGAGAACCGAGCGTGGTGCAAAGAAAGAGGAATTAGGCGAGCGTGGGCCCCCTCTAGGAAGACCCCCAGCAAAGGTGAGTAAATCAAAAAAGAAGCAAGCGTTGGAAGATGAGAGAATTAGAAATGCAATTGAGGGCAAGTTTGGGCAAGGGAAACGAAGATTCGGTCTCAATCGAGTGATGGCAAAACTTGATAATACATCTGGTACAGTTATTGCAATTAGTTTTTTGGTAATGAACCTTGCTACCTGGTGGCGTCGGCTTTTTTGTGTGTTTTTATGTCTATTTGGAAAAAGAACACCTGTTTTTGGGTTGAAGATAATCCCCAATTATAAATGGGGGGACTCGATACAGAAAAAACTTATATTTAACTCTGCTTGAATATATCGTGAGCTCCTGTTCTTATACCAATTCTCCAAAATTATGCTACAGTATTTAGTGCCGATAGAATATAATCCCATCCCGTGATAGATGCGA
>NZ_JAUBPW010000103.1:0-15964 GCF_036700965.1 Microcoleus sp. Pol8_D6
ACTAATTATGAAATGGAACCGAAAGATAAAAAATAAAGGCAACTTAGTTAATGCAGTTTAGATGTTTGACAGCTTAGCAGCTTCTACTGTTTCCACATAAAGTGCCAGAGTTAGGTCATACTGACGAAGCCAACTATCTGCACTCAGGCAATTTATACCAATTATTAAGTAATTCCAGGCGGGTTTCCAAGCTGCTGATGCCTTCGCTTTTTTGCCAGCAATCAGATTTAGTTGAGCAAGTTTATCTCTGTATAACTGAAAGTCAATTGCTTCAATAGCGAAGTTGAGTTGATTGACAATATCAAAAATCTTTTGTTGGAGTATGTGTGGCGGTGTATGTTGTAACAACAGTTGCCCGATTTTCCAGTGAACCGCTTGCTTGTCGTCTGGGGGAATTAGGGAATAGGCGGCTTGCTGGATGCGGTCATGAGCAAATTTATAAGTAATTTTGAAGTCATTCGAGTCTAGGTCTGCTTGAATAAATTTGTACTCATCCCCGACCGGTAATATCAATCCCGCTTGAATGGCATCCCATAATTCAGTGGCCGTTTCTTTTTGAGAAGTTTCATTGATGGTTGAAAGCGTTGTCAAATCAAATTTGTTGCCAATACAAGCGGCTAACCGTAAAACTTTTTGTGTGGGTTCTGATAAAAGTTTAATTTTTCCGGACATGAATTCAACAACATTATCAGTAATGTTTCTAGTTATAATGTGTTCTAAATCCCAAGACCAAGCCCCAGCATTAGTATCAAATTTCAGGAATTGCTCTGTATAAAGTGACTTCAGAAACTCCTTGACAAAAAAGGGATTTCCCTGTGTTTTGTCCCAAACCAACTCGGCTAATCTTTGGGTATGGATGCACTCAGTCTTCAGCGTATCTGCAATGAATTCATTAACCTGGTTGAAATTTAGGGTTGAAAGGGAGAGATGGTTAACCACTATCCCCTGCTTGCTTATCTCAGATAAAGTCAGCATGGCAGGATGACTTGCACTCACTTCGTTATCTCGATAAGCTCCAATCAAAAACAGATATTGAGTATTAGCATGGGTCATTATCAACTGGATTAATTGCAGGGTAGCACTGTCTGTCCATTGCAGGTCGTCTAGAAATAGTACGAGGGGATGGTCTTTTTGACAAAAGACTTGGAGCAAGTTTTGAAAAACTAAATTAAAACGATTTTGAGCTTCAGTTGCAGGTAATTCGGGGACGGGATTCTGTTTGCCAATAATCAGTTCAACTTCTGGAATGACATCAATTATAATTTGTCCGTTGATTCCTAATGCCCGTCGAATCTTCTCTCGCCACTGTTGTAATTGCGATTGAGTTTCTGTGAGTAATTGTCGCACCAATTCTTGGAATGCAGCGACTAAAGCTTGATAGGGAATATCGCGTTGCAACTGGTCAAACTTACCTGAAATAAAGTAGCCACTTTTTTGAGTGATGAGCTTATACAATTCCTGAACTAAAGCTGATTTTCCAATACCAGAGTATCCAGAAATTAGCATAAGTTCAGTGGCTCTTTGTACGGACCAATTTTCTGACTGAGTGGTCGTTGGGTTACTCAGGTTATTTGTTAAACGGGTTTCTACTTGTTTCTCTTGTCCAGACGCTACGCGAACAAATGCAGCCAATAAGGACTCTATCTGTGATTCTCTCCCGTACAGTTTTTGAGGGAGTTGCAATTGAGTAGAAATATCTTGGTATCCCAGGGAAAAATATTTAATTTTACCAGTTCTAGATTGAGCGAGACAAGTGTCTAAATCTGCCTTGATTCCCCAAGCACTCTGATATCTATTTTCTGCCATTTTTGCCATTAATTTCATGACAATTTCTGAAACAGGCAAGGGAATTTCTGGATGAATTTCATGAGGTGGAGTCGGTTGTTTGGCAATATGACAATGGACTAACTCAAGGGCATCGACGGATTCAAAAGGCAACTGGTTGGTTAGCAGTTCATAGAAAGTAACGCCAAGAGAATAAAAGTCGGTGCGGTAGTCGATTACTCGATTCATCCGTCCTGTTTGTTCTGGAGAAATATAAGCCCATGTCCCTTCTAGAAGATTAGGACTTTTGAGGCTGGGATTTTCTTGGGATAGGATGGTAGATAAGCCAAAGTCAATGATTTTTAATTGTCCGGTGTGAGGATTCAAGACAATGTTAGATGGATTGATATCTTTGTGAATGACATTTTTTTGATGAACTTTGCCTAAAGCATCTGTGATTTGGATGGCAAGGTGGAGAAACTCTAGTAAAGCAAAGGTACGACGTTCCAGCAGAATTTTTAAGGACTCTCCGCCAAAATCCTCCAACAACATGACTTGTGTGTTTTCATATTTTCGCAGTTCGTAGGCTGTAATTGTTTCCTCTAGGTTGAGACGCCTAGTGATTTCGTATTCCTGCTGATAGCGGTAGAGTTCGGCTGGTGTGGGATAATCCTCTTTGAGGAGTTTCAAAATCAAAGGTTGCTGGTTTGATTTGAGGATGCCTCGGTATACGAGGGAATTAGCACTTTCGTAAATCTGGCTGACAATTGTGATATCTGGCAGTGAAATCATGTTGGGAATTATTGCTGCCTAAAAAAGTTAAGTATACAAATAAATATAACATGGGAGGAGCGGGTGAGAGGAGCAGTAAACTCGCTCCAAATATAAATCCTGGTCTGAGCCCCCCCTACAACTCCCGATCTTTTATTATTGCTTTTTTGCTCTGGACTTACTTACGCTATATGTAGGGTACAAGTGTACTGGCACTTGAAGGGTATAGCTATTGTACGATCGCCCAAACTGAAAAAGTTCGGAACGGACAATAATTAATGCTAAAATAGCTTAAGGATTGAGCTCCCCAATTGTGGTAATCTGAAAACAATCCAATTTCATTCTCGATCGAGTGCGTGCAGCTATGCGAATCGGTAAAAATTTACAAAAGTTTCTGATTTTCACAATAGCATTATTTTTCGCAGTATCGCTGTTGATTAAAGTTACTAAATTTCACAATTATTTCGGCATCAACCGCGCCGATACCGACGTGAAAGTTGTTGCCCTTACCTACGATGACGGGCCATATCCTCCATATACAAATCAGCTTTTAGATATCTTAGACCGCTATCAAGTTAAAGCAACTTTTTTTGAAATTGGCCGCAATATTGAGAAACATCCAGAAATTGTGAAAATGATTGTCGCGAGGGGAGATGAGTTGGCAAACCATTCCTACTCTCACAAAGATATGATGTTTAAACCCCAGGAAGTTTTGCTGTCTGAGATTGAAAAAACCGACAAACTTTTGCAGGAAGTTGGGGTTAAGCAAGACAGTATTAGTTTTCGGCCACCTTGGGGTAGGCGATTTGTAGTTTTGTCTTATTTGCTATCCCAAATGCACAAAAAACTGATTATGTGGGATGTGGATTCCCACGATTATGAAAAAACACTCACGGCGGAAGATATCGCAAATCGCGTGATTGACAATGTGCGATCTGGTTCGATTGTGGTGATGCACGACGGCGGGGGCGATCGCTCGAAAACCGTAGCAGCAACTGAGATGATTGTCAAGGATTTGCAGTCGAAAGGTTACGAATTTAAGACTGTTTCTGAGTTGTTGAAAGAGCAGTAGGGTGCGTCAGCCACAATTATTTTCGCGACAAATCAACAATCTCATACTGACGCACCAGGAAATAAATGGTGCGTCAGAATTAGACTTTCCGTGGCGGTTAAAAATTTCAAACCTGACAAGCGAATTTCAAAGGTGGTACGCGCCACGTGATTTATCCGTGGAATCAATCCCAAATCGAAAATCCTCAAGCCCCCGCATTTATCCGTGGGGTCGCCTCTAAAATCTCAAATCTCAAATCGATTGACGCACCCTACCACAATCAATAACCAAGATAGTTTGCCACATAATTAGCAATTTTTATGCTGCCACCAGCTTGCCCCATTCTCTCTAAACCATTTTGAATGCAACTGGCTAAATATTTATCATCTTGCAAAGTGCGATCGACTGCCAAAGCAGCTTCCTTGAGAATATCAGAATTTGCTGGTTGTCTGCCAATAACCTGCACCGAATCACCTAAAAGCCGATTTTGAGCCTCCGCAAATCTATAGGTAAAGGCAGGGCCGTTTCCCGGTACTGCAATTACAGGTTTTCCCAAGCCCACAGCTTGTTCGACAGCAGTTCCCGTCATCCCAATTACTAAACTCGACTGCTGCAAAATATCGGCGAAAGCATCGGCTGAACACATCACTTCGACTACTTCTTGTTCTGAAAAAGACCGTTTGATTGCTGGAAACATGAGCTTGCCCGATCGCATTTGCCATGCGGATAGCGCCGCAATATCATCTAATTCAGGCATCAAAGCTGGAACTAAAGCAGCCCGAAACTGCACCGGTACAGTAGAGTTACTAGCAATTTCTTTAACCAGTTCCAGCAGCAAAACGAGGTTGTCGGTGGCTTCCGGGAGGCGAGAACCGGGGAGAAGGGCGATCGTCCGAACTCCGGGTATTAACTGCAAATCTTTGCCCGTAGAATTGAGGTTGTCCATGACAGGATTGCCAACAAACTGAGCTTTCTTTAAACCCTGTTGGTTTAAGTCAGCAGCAGTCAAAGCATCTCTAGTAAAAACCGCCAGACATTTCTCTGAGCAAAGCAACTGCCACAAGATTAAACCCAAATTGACTCGCCCCTCGTAATAACTAGAATGGGCCGAGAGAAAAATTATATAGGGGCGGTTGCTGGCATGGGCGATCGCCCCGGCGACAATATCCCCAGTCGCCACCACCAAATCGCAGTGGCGCGAATGCGTCCAAACAGCCTGCAATTGCTGCCAAATCAAAGCAATCAGCCCCGCCCTAATATCTTTGAGGAAAAACAGGGGATTCATGTAAAAAACTCCCCCAGACGGCATTTGACTGGTGGGCCCAATAATTGGCACGGTCGATCGGCGGTAAGCAGCCCCGTCACCGACAATCGGCATCGCCGAAACATCAACATCCACGCCAGATACTCTCAAAGCTTTGAGAATTTGACAATTAATCGCGTCTTCCCCGTGCCCATTGCTGAGGAAAAGTATCCCCTTCGATTTCATATAATCAGAATACAATCAGAATCAGTGCCGAGCTTTTTTTAAAGACAGCCGTGCGATAGCTAAACTCGGGCGGGCTAACTTTTTGTTAGTCTAATTTAAATACATTGTGGAAGTGAAACAGCGTGAATATTGAAATTGGGCGGGGCAAAAGCGCTCGCCGAGCTTACGGCATAGATGAAATTGCGCTTGTACCCGGACAGCGCACCCTCGATCCGAGTTTGGCAGATACCAAGTGGCAGATTGGCGGGATCGATCGAGAAATCCCGATCATCGCCAGCGCCATGGATGGAGTAGTTGATGTCCGCATGGCGATTTTGCTGTCGGAATTGGGAGCAATGGGCGTGCTCAACCTAGAAGGAATTCAAACCCGCTATGCCGACCCCCAGCCAATATTAGAGCGCATCGCCAGTGTGGGGAACCACGAATTTGTTTCCCTGATGCAGCAACTCTATGCCGAACCCATCAAGCCAGAATTAATCGACCTGAGAATTAAAGAAATTAAAGCAGGAGGAGGGATTGCCGCCGTCAGCGGTACACCAGCCGGCGCGAGCAAATACGGCCGGACGGTTGCTGAATCTGGAGCCGATATATTTTTTGTGCAAGCAACAGTAGTCTCGACAGCTTTCCTTTCCCCTGAAGCGATCACGCCTCTAGACTTAACTCAATTTTGTCAAGAGATGCCGATCCCAGTAATTTTGGGCAACTGCGTGACCTACGAAGTCGCCCTGAATTTAATGAAAACTGGCGCTGCGGGCATTCTCGTGGGCATTGGGCCGGGGGCTGCTTGCACATCTAGGGGCGTATTGGGTGTCGGCGTGCCCCAAGCCACAGCGGTAGCAGACTGCGCCGCCGCGCGGGACGACTACTATCGCGAAACTGGCAAATATGTGTCGGTGATTGCTGACGGCGGTTTAATTACCGGCGGCGATATCTGCAAGTGCATTGCCTGCGGTGCCGATGCAGTGATGATTGGTTCGCCCTTTGCCAGGGCCGCCGAAGCTCCTGGCCGCGGCTTTCACTGGGGGATGGCGACTCCCAGCCCGGTTTTACCGCGCGGCACTCGCATTCGCGTGGGGACTACGGGTACTGTGGAGCAAATTTTGCGGGGGCCTGCGGTGCTAGATGACGGTACGCATAACTTGCTCGGAGCTCTGAAAACTAGCATGGGTACCTTGGGTGCTAAGGATATTAAGGAGATGCAGCAAGTAGAAGTGGTAATTGCTCCTTCTCTGCTGACTGAGGGTAAAGTCTATCAAAAAGCTCAGCAGTTGGGCATGGGTAAGTAGATTTACTGATCGAATACCAGCATACCTTGACAAAATTTGTTCCACAGTCTCGAAATTTACAGAATATTGTGGAATTATCGAGAAGGAGATGTCACAATAGAAGAAGCGGAGACGCATGTTTCCGTTCACTCCTCACACCACACTCCGCCCGGACTACTGTTCGGGCGGTTCCTTTTTTGCCGGAAATCTTGCCTCTTGCTTACTAGATACAGGACTGAGGCTTTTCGCTCCGGAGAGGGGAAGAGGGGGAGAGAGGGAGAGTCTGGGAGTGGGAGAATTTTTCTTCTATATAAGTGCATTCTGCCTTGGGAAACATAAATGCCTTGGGAAACATAAGTGCCTTGTTCCTTCAGAAACCTTGTGCTTTCTTCCTTCTACCGTCTTCCCTCTTCCTTCTACCGTCTTCCTTCTTCCTTCAGAAGCCTTCTCTTAAAATCGTTGACGCAAGTGGTTACATTTTTTGCTAGACTTGTTATCCGAGAAATAGTATTTACAAGGATGGCTAGGGATGTCAGCAGCCGCGCAAGTAACCGACTCTACCTTTAAGCAGGAAGTGCTCGATAGCGAAGTTCCAGTTCTAGTGGATTTTTGGGCTCCCTGGTGCGGGCCCTGTCGGATGGTGGCACCCGTCGTAGACGAAATTGCCCAGCAATATGAAGGGCAGGTCAAGGTAGTAAAAGTTAATACCGACGAGAATCCTAACGTGGCTAGCCAATACGGTATCCGCAGCATTCCGACGCTGATGATATTTAAGGGGGGTCAACGTGTGGATATGGTGGTAGGGGCAGTTCCGAAAACTACTCTAGCCAACACTCTGGAAAAGTACATTTAACTGAATTGCGAGCGGTTTCGCGCTGTTCTTTGTGGGCCGCGAAAGCTAACTCGCTTCAGAACCGGGGCAAAGCTACGGGAAAAGTTATTAGTGGTCAGCAGGGCAATTTGCTGGTGGCTATTGGCTTCTAACTTTGGCTTGCCCCTTAATTTTTGGTAGCGACAATTTGTTATCGTTTCGGAAAAATTCATGATTCGTTCTGGGTCTGGTCAAGGTTTTGAGTCCCTCCAAGCTGAATTGATCGATTTGGTCGATCGCTTCCCAATGTTAAAGCACTCTGAGTGGATCGAACGATCGCTCTCTACTATAGTGCAAATGGCCGGAGAGGAGCTCGATCGCCTAGACTGGAAAATTATTGCGGCGTCGCTCCGAGATATGGAGAGCGCTTTTGAGATGTTTTATCCTTACCGACACGTTCGCAAAATTGTGATTTTTGGTTCGGCGAGGGTGTCACCGCAATCGGCAGAATATTTGATGGCCAGAGACTTTGCGCGGGCGATCGCCCAGCAGGGGTTTATGGTGATTACTGGCGGCGGCGGAGGAATTATGCAGGCGGGGAACGAGGGGGCGACTGCTGAACGTTCTTTTGGGCTGAACATTCAGTTACCTTTCGAGCAGAGTTCTAATCCTTTCATTGCCGGCGATCCCAAATTGCTCAATTTTAAATATTTTTTCACTCGCAAGTTATTTTTTCTCCGGGAGAGCGATGCTTTAGCTCTGTTTCCGGGTGGTTTTGGCACTCTGGACGAGGCTTTTGAGTGTCTGACTTTGACTCAAACTGGCAAGTTCGGGCCGGCTCCTTTGGTATTGATCGATCGACCGGGAGGAGATTATTGGCACGATTGGAATTATTTTGTGCAAAAACAATTGCGGGGCCGGGGTTTAATTTCACCCGACGATCGCAGCCTGTATACGATTACTGACGATATAAATGTTGCTTGCGAGGCGATCGGTAGTTTTTATCTGGTTTATCACTCCTGCCGTTACGTACGCGAAAAATTGGTAATTCGCTTGAAAACAGAGCTTTCTGAGGAGAAGGTCGATCGGCTAAATACTGATTTTAGCGATATTGTTGTCACCGGAAAAATTGAAAAAAGTCAAGCTTTGGAACCGGAAATAGGAGATGAAACTTTCGATCTGCCGCGCCTAACTTTGCATTTCAACCAGCGGGATTTTGGGCGGCTTTATCAGCTAATTGCTGCTATTAATCAAATGGGTGCAGCTTCGCCTGCGGCGGCCCATCCAGAACAAAAGTAGTTATTAGTCATTAGTTATTAGTCATTAGTCTGTAGAGGCGGGTTTCACGAGAAATAGTTGTAACTAACTCAGAGGATAAATAAACCTGCCCCTCTGAGGGAGATAAATTTGACAGAGTGTCTTTTGACAAAATCGATAGGCTACATTTATGATATTCAACACTCATCCATAATCAATCAGCAGTAAAAAAACTAATAACTAATGACTGCTGACTACTAACTCAAAATGCTAGACCTGCTGCTAATTGCAATTTTGGGATTTCTCGGCAGTTTCGGTCACTGCGCTGGGATGTGCGGCCCGCTGACAATGGCGTTTTCTCTTTCTAATTCCCGCAACGATAAATTAGCTGCTTTCCGCTTTCATTTGCTGCTAAATTTGGGGAGAATTACTGCTTACGCTTTGGTTGGTGCTGCAATTGGCGGACTGGGTTCGGTGTTAATTGCTGGCGGACTTTTGGCAGGTACGGGTAGCGAATTGCGGCGGGCGATCGCACTTCTCACGGGCACGATGCTAATTTGGTTCGGAGTAGGGCAAATTAAACCGAACTTGCTGCCGGGATTGCCCCGATTGCACCCGCTGTCGCACGATCGAGTCGGACAAGCAATGAGCAAGCTTTCGGCACAAAAAAAGTGGTGGGTGCCGATTGCTTTGGGTTTGCTTTGGGGCTTGATTCCCTGCGGTTTCCTCTACGCAGCGCAGATTAAGGCGGCGGAAACCGGAAACGCGGTTTTGGGTGCGGCGACGATGCTGGCTTTTGGACTCGGCACGCTGCCAACTATGCTGGGAGTGAGTTTTTTTGCTGGCAGATTGAGCGCGGACAAGCGCAGTCAACTTTTTCGTGCGGGTGGTTGGGTGACGATATCGATCGGGATTCTTACCTTGCTGCGAACCGATGAAATGGTTGATTTTACTGGCCACGCCGCGCTGCTGTGCTTGATGCTAGCACTGTTGGCGCGTCCGGTGAGCAAGTTTTTGCCGCAACTGTTGCGCTATCGCCGCGCTTTGGGTGTGGGCGCGTTTTTCCTAGCAGTCGCCCACACGTTTCATATGCTGGATCATACGCTGAAATGGAATTTTGACGCGCTATCATTTATGTTGCCGCAGCATCAGTTGGGAATGGCGGCTGGGATGCTGTCGCTGCTGTTGATGTTGCCGGCGGCGGTTACAAGTTGCGATCGTATTCAAAATTTTCTAGGCCAACTGTGGCGAATGCTTCACTTGTTAAGCGTTCCAGCTTTCTTGCTGTGCGCCATTCATGCTGCACTCATCGGTTCCCACTATCTCGGTGGCTTTGAATGGAAGTTGCACAATCAACTGCTGACAGGCGTGTTAGCGGTGGTTGTGGTATTAGTTATGTTTGTGCGATCGCGCTTGTTTTGGTCAGTTTTATCACTAGAAAATTTCTATGTTTCACCTGTCAAACAAAAGTAAAAGTTTAGGATTATTAGTTTTTTTGGGATTGCTAATTGAAGCAACAATTCCCAGTGCGCCGCAGTTAAACTCGATTTCAGTTTTGGCGCACGAAGTCGAAGTATCGGGAGATGTAGCCGCTACCTTTCACCTAGAACCAAACCACAATCCCCGCGCCGGACAGCCTGCGAAAGTGTGGTTTGCGCTGACTCGCAGGGGCGGTCAAATTATCCCTCTAGAGCAGTGTAATTGCAAATTAGCGGTTTATCCTAAAAATCGCAAAGAGGGGGATAAGCCGCTGATGCAACCGCTTTTAAACGCCATATCTGCCGAGAAATATCAAGGGATTCCGGGAGCTGATATCGTGTTTCTCAAGGCTGGAATTTACGAACTAGAATTGAGCGGAACAGCCAAAAATAAAGCTAATTTTAAACCATTTAAGCTGACTTATACAGTCACCGTTCGCTAAGATAATCTTTCCATCACCGAACAAAAATCTTGTAGGGGCGGGTTCACCGAAAATAAATGGCTAAAACCCACAATCTCATAAACCCGCCCCCACCCGACGGCAAATCATAATCTACCTATTTTAACATACAAAAAAATACAACCGAAATCTGTATAAAACCTTAAAAGTTGCCCACTCTACCAAATGTCACAAATTTTTACATTACATTATAACCAGTGTCAATTCTAGAACTCGTGCAAGCTAACCTCTCTTGAACTGACTAAAGGACATAACGATGGATATCTTATCTAACACCGTGGCGCTATCACGGATGCAATTTGCGCTAACCGCCATATTCCATATGCTGTGGCCAGTTCTGACTACGGGAATGGGAATTTATCTGGTAATTGTTGAAGGAATGTGGTTGAAAACTCGCAATCCCGACTACTACCATCACGCTCGTTTTTGGTCTAAACTCTACGTCCTCAACTTCGGTATTGGAGTAGCTTCAGGAATTCCGATGGAATTTCAGTTTGGCACGAATTGGGCACCATTTTCGGAAGCAGTTGGTGACTTTTTTGGGAGTATTTTAGGCTTTGAAGCTTCAATGGCATTTATGCTAGAAGCCGGCTTTTTAGGCATTATGCTGTTTGGTTGGGAGCGCGTTCACCCGATCGTCCATTATTTCGCTACAATCATGGTAGCGTTCGGCGCTAACCTATCCACAGTCTGGATTTTAGTCGCTAACTCTTGGCTGCAAACTCCTGCGGGCGGAGAAATGGTCAATGGCAAGTTTATTGTCAGCGATTACTTTCAAGCAATTCTAAACCCGTTCGCATTAAACAGCATTCTTCATATGTTTTTTGCGACGTTAGAAACTTCGCTGTTTGTCATTGGGGGAATTAGCGCTTGGTACATTCTCAATAAGCGCAACCAAGCGTTTTTTTCCAAGTCTTTAAAAATTGCCATAGCTACAGCAATCGCCGTTGCACCTTTGCAGATATACATCGGACATTTGAGCGCCGAACAAGTTTATCACTATCAACCCACTAAATTAGCAGCAATCGAAGCTAAGTGGGAAACCTCACCAGCGGGAGAGTCAGCAGATTGGACTTTGCTAGCTTTGCCTAATGAAAAAGCCCAAAAAAATGACTGGGAAATTAGTGTACCTAATGGCTTAGGATACATTCTAGAATTCAAACAAAAACTCTCCGAACCCGTACTCGGATTGAAGGAATGGAAGCCAGAAGATAGACCCCGGATGGTGGGTTTAATCTACTATTGTTTCCGTATCATGTCCGGCATTGGATTCTTCTTTTTAGGACTGATGCTGTTCAGTATAATTCAGTGGCTGCGAGGCAAACTTTCTGCTGAAAATATTAGCAGTCAACCTTGGTTGATGCGCGCTTGGGTATTAGCTGCTCCCCTGGGATATATTGCTGTAGAATCGGGTTGGATTGTGCGCTGTGTCGGCAGACAACCGTGGGCTTTATACGGGCAAATTCGCACTGCTGACGCGGTGTCAAACATCCCCGCCAGCAATGTTTTAACTTCTCTCAGTTTCTTTGCAGTTATTTACAGCTTTTTGTTTGTTTGTGCCTTGTATTTTGGCAGCAGAATTATCCGCCAAGGGCCTAATTTAAGTCTGCCTGTGCCTGGTTTAGACGATGAACCTGCAATTGAAAGTCAACCCGGAGAACACATTCCAGATCAACGTCCCTTGGAAGCACAACAATAGGAGATTTTATGCAAGCTTTGGAGCATTTTCTCCCGCAAGTTTGGTTTGTAGTTTTGGCTTTGTTTCTCCTGCTATATGTCATGTTAGATGGTTTTGACTTAGGAGTAGGAATCCTGTCTCTGACTGCTTCCGACGAGGAACGCCGCGGCATTTTAATGACAAGTTTGGGCAACGTTTGGGACGCGAACGAAACGTGGCTGGTTTTAATGGGAGGCGCTTTATTTGGTGCATTTCCCCTCGCTTACGGCACGATTTTAACGGCATTGTACATACCGATTTGCCTGATGCTTTTTGGTTTGATATTTCGGGCTGTAGCCTTTGAATTTCGCGAGCATTCTAATCGCAAATTATTCTGGAATTATGCCTTTGGTGCTGGCAGTTTTTTAGCAGCTTTAGCTCAAGGATTTGCCCTCGGTGCGGTGCTCGAAGGCATTGCGGTTGATGAAGCCGGTCACTTTGTGGGGACTACTTGGGATTGGCTGGATTGGCGATCGATCTTGGTTGCTTTGACGCTGATTCAAGGCTATGTTTTGATCGGTTCAACCTATCTAATTATGAAAACGGAGGGCGAACTGCAAACAAATCACTATCGCACGGCTAAAATTGCGGCGGTGACAACTTTAATTGGAGCCGTTTTAATTACGATCGCCACTCCGATTTTTTACGAAAGTGCTAGAGCCAGGTTGTTCGATAAACCGCTAGTTTATGTCTTTGCCACGATTCCTTTGTTGGGAGTGCTATTGGTGGGACTGCTGCTGAAAAGTCTCGCAAATAAAGAAGAACGAACGCCGTTTGTCTGGACGATTCTGATTTTCTTGCTTACTTTCATCGGCTTGGGATTAATTGTTTTTCCCTACATTATTCCCTCGCAAATCACCATTTACCAAGCTGCAGCTTCGCCCAGCGCCCTGGTATTTATGATTGTGTTTATGGGCGTTCTGCTCCCGATTATGATTTTTTACAACATCTACAATTATGTTGTGTTTCGGGGTAAGGTTGTCGGCGGCCACTACGGCGAATAAAGCATAATACAACCGCAGATGCAGGCAAATATACGCAGATAGCATCAAGTTTATATACTGGTTAATCTGCGTATATTTGCGGTTAAAAAATACAAATAATTGTTTTATGATACCATCACAACTTATGAAACCATACTATACATACCATAGCCAATAGTGCAGAATAGGGAAAGGAACTGCTTGAGAATTAGCGATCGCACCTCATAGGATTTAAGATTTGAGATTGCTCGCACGGATGAGTCCGGGGGCTTGTCACCAAATTGCTTGATTGTCAAATAATAGTTGATAAACATAGGGAAAAAATTACAGTTAATTCTGTACCTAGCGAGGGTGCAGAGTTGGCGATCGCTATCTTTGTCAAATAATAAAATACAATGGAATAGAAGGTTTTAATTTAACTGTTGTATAAACGAGTTATGGATGCGATCGCAAATTTGTCAGGTTATGAAATTACAGAGAAACTTTATGTAGGTACACGTACCTTAGTCTATCGAGGCATCCGTACCCGTGACCAATACGCAGTCGTCGTCAAACTGCTGCGAAACAAATACCCCACCTTCAACGAGCTCGTCCAGTTTCGCAACCAATATACCATTGCCAAAAATCTCGACTTCCCTCACCTCGTCAAACCCCTGACGCTGGAAGTATACCAGAATAGCTATGTCCTAGTAATGGAGGACTTTGGCGGAGTCTCCCTATCTAGTTATCTCAAAACCGCAACAAATGAAACCGAATCATCTCAAGTTTTACCTTTAGCAGAATTTCTCCCACTCGCCATACAACTAACAGACATTATCCACTATCTCTACCAAAAGCGAGTCATTCACAAAGATATTAAACCCGCTAATATTCTCATTAATCCAGACACCAAACAAATTCAACTAATTGACTTTAGTATTGCATCCCTCCTACCACGAGAAACCCAAGAAATCCAGAATCCCAATATTTTAGAAGGAACATTAGCCTATCTCTCCCCCGAACAAACAGGACGGATGAATCGAGGCATTGACTACCGCAGTGACTTTTACTCCCTGGGTGTAACTTTTTATGAATTGTTGACAGGAAAGTTGCCATTTATCTCGGATGATCCGATGAAATTGGTGCATTGTCATCTCGCTAAACAGTCGAAACCAAGCCATCACATTAATCCTGAAATTCCCCCGATCTTATCGGAAATTATCAGTAAGCTGATGGCGAAAAATGCCGAAAATCGCTATCAGAGTGCATTAGGACTCAAGCACGATTTAGAGATTTGTTTAGTTCAGTTACAAAAAACAGCACAAATAGAATCTTTTGAACTCGGAAAGCGAGATATTAACGATCGCTTTACTATCCCCGAAAAGCTCTACGGTAGAGAAAAAGAAGTTAATTACCTATTAGCTGCCTTTGAGCGAGTCAGCACTGGTAGCACCGAAATGATGCTAGTAGCAGGTTTTTCGGGAATTGGGAAAACCGCCGTTGTCAATGAAGTTCATAAACCCATTGTCCGTCAGCGCGGTTATTTTATCAAAGGCAAATACGATCAATTTCAACGCAACATTCCCTTCAGTGCCTTTGTGCAAGCCTTCCGCGACTTAATGGGTCAATTGCTATCAGAATCGGATACCCAACTACAAACATGGAAAACCCAAATTTTAGCAGCCGTGGGAGACAATGGACAAGTATTGATTGACGTAATTCCTGAGTTAGAACGCATAATTGGCTCTCAACCTTCTGCAACAGAATTGTCAGGAAGTGCCGCCCAAAATCGCTTTAATCTCCTAATGCAGAAATTTGTGCAAGTTTTCACGAGCAAAGAACATCTTTTAGTGATGTTTTTGGATGACTTGCAATGGGCGGATTCAGCATCCCTGAATTTGCTACAATTATTGATGAGGGATACAGGATATTTATTAGTATTGGGCGCCTATCGAGATAATGAAGTTTCACCTCTGCATCCATTTATCTTAACAGTAGATGAGATAATTAAAAGTGGGGCAATAGTAAAGACGATTACTTTGCAACCATTAAGCCAACCAGATATGAATTTGTTGGTGGCGGATACGCTGAATTGCGAATTATCCCTGACCCAACCTTTGACCAAATTAGTGTATCAAAAAACTCAGGGAAATCCTTTCTTTGCCACTCAGTTTCTCAAGGCATTACATGACGATAAGCTAATTAGCTTTAACTGGGAGATTCGGCATTGGCAGTGTGATATTGCCCAAGTAAAAGCCTTAGCGATAACTGATGATGTCGTTGAATTCATGGCTTTGCAATTGCAGAAGTTGCCGCCAGAAACTCAGGATAATCTCAAATTAGCTGCGTGTATAGGATCGCACTTTGATTTGAATACGTTAGTAATTGTCAGTGAGAAATCTGCGGGAATGACGGCTACGGCTTTATGGAAAGCATTGCAGGAAGGTTTGATAATTCCCACGACCAAAATCTATAAGTTCTTTACCCAATCGGATAGTGATGAAGTTTTCCAGGCTTCAGCTAACCCAACTTATCGATTTTTACACGATCGCGTCCAGCAAGCCGCATATTCACTCATTGCCGATTCACAGAAAAAAGCAACTCATCTCAAAATCGGACAATTACTTCAGCAAAATTGCGCCGAGATTGAGCTTGAGGAAAAACTGTTTGATATTGTCGGGCATTTGAATCGAGGAATTGAGTTAATTACCCAACCTAGCGAACGAGAAGCTTTAGCTAAACTGAACTTGGCAGCCGGTTGTAAAGCCAGAAATTCTACCGCCTACACGGCAGCCAGAGTTTATCTGCAAACAGCCATTGATCTACTAACAGCCAACTGCTGGCAAAGCCAGTATGAATTAACCCTAAAACTCTATGTTGCTGCTGCTGAAGCCGCCTATTTGAATGCTGACTTTGATGGCATGGAACAGATGGCAGC